>PHBN01000063.1 GCA_002840635.1 Deltaproteobacteria bacterium HGW-Deltaproteobacteria-1 | reverse complement strand
CATTGAAAAAGCTAAGGGAACCGGTGACATTAAAAAATTGATCAAAGCGATGGAAGATGTGGAAACCGTCTATTCGTTAGGAAAGATGAAATACGAAACAAAGAAAGTGAAGCCTTTCTATCATTCACGGATGAGAGTCGATCCGAACAATCCTTACAAAACGTATCCCGGCTATTATTATCAGCTGATTGTCCAGTTCCAGGAAGATGGAAAGATCGCTTTCCTACACGGGTCCTGCCCGGAAAATGAAAAAGCAGTGGCCAAATGGGTTGATCCGACACGTTACAAAAAACCAGCGGAGTTGAGAAAGTAAAAGTTTCGCAGGTTTTAGACTGTAGACTGCCAGGCTGTAGGTTGTGAAGGGGGCGGCATTCGGAAGGAAGCCGCCCCCTTTTTTGCTTTTGTATGGTGATCAAAAAGTATGTGAAATGCCTCTTGACACTTCAGAACCACATTTCATATACTGCTTACGGAAAGTGGCATCTGTTCTATTTTTTCAATTCAATCAACCGCCTCACAGCAAGCTGTCGAGGTATGTAATGAATGTTAATATCGCAGCAAGCTACAGAGAATTGACGCTCGTCCCGCGTGAGCGGGATTAACAACAGATCAAAACAACAGGAGGGGTCATGTCAAAAAACAACATACTGCACGCTCTGGTTTTCATGCAAAACTGGGGTGATGAAAATGTGCTGGTAAATTATCTGAAGGGAAATGCCCATGTCATTTCCATTTTTCACGTCATGGGGCGCCACAGTTATATCGTTGATTCTAATTTTGACGATAAAACACAGTTGAGCGACTGGATCAATCAGATCAAGGCGCTCAAACTTTCCGCAGGGATTCCAGCCGTTACGTCCATTCAGACGCAAAAAGTCATCGAAGTTTTCAAGCAGAAAGCGGATTTCGATTTAAAGGATTACAGAGACCTGTCGGACCATTTTCATTTTTTTATGCTCATTGATAATCCCCACCATGATGACAAGCTGATTGAATTGTTGCGAAAAATGCGAATCGTGCATTCTGTCCTGCACACTCAGGGGGCGAATTCCTTTATCGTGGAAGTCATTACGGAATCCTATGACAGCTACAAAAAACTGCTCGGCAAAACCAAAACGTTGAAAAGCATCCAGCATATTGAAACCCTGGAAGTCATTTCCGTAAAAAAATACCGCAGCCAGGTAATCGATAAAGGCGGCAGGCTTTCTTATCCCCAGACAGATATACGCGAGCTATATACATTATAATTCATGCGTAAATGGGAACGTGCTTCAAAATTTCGAAAAGACGATATATCAGTCGATATTTCAAAGTGCGTCCCACAGTGTACGAAGTCTAAATAAGCCTATGGCTACCCAGGCATTTCTGCAAATTCCCGCATTTTCTGGCTTATTTGCATTTATTTTAAACAATTAACACTCAAAGATCATTTTCCGATATCTTTGAAAGCAGAAACGGCTTCCTTGTTTATGCAATCAGTGATAATCACTAGTGCCAGATGAGACAGGGTAACGAAATGAAAGGTTATCGGAGGTTCAGCAGCATGGGAAAAAGAATTTTTAAGTATGCAGTAGTGCTGTTATGTGGTTTGTTGATTTCAGGATGTGCAGCACAAAATGAGAAGGTTATATTGTCTAATATTAAAAGCGGCTTAGATTCTTGTATTGGAAAATTAACCAAAGATAAATTAATAATGATCGCTTCTACGCCCACAGATAGAATGACTTTAGACAATGGAGAAATATGGGTTTATAAATACAAGAAAACGAAAACCAGCACGACTTACCGTTCTTACGGGGGACTTTTCGATTCAGAATCAGAATCAGAAAATAAAGAGTATCCTTATGAAGTGAGATTGCGTTTTAATAAAAACGGGATACTTGTTGATTATGTTTCCACCGGATATTACACTCTAAGTGACCACCCGTTTAAAACAATAAATTGTGATGGATTTCAGACCCCCGTGACAAGTTCCGGGAATGCTCCCGCTCCAACCAACACGCCCCGTGGATACATCGGCGTTAAATTTCAGCCAATGACTAAAGATATAGCGGAAGCCTCCGGCTTGGATAAAGTCAGGGGAGCATTTGTTATAATAGCTCAGAAGAATTCGCCTGCAGAAAAGGCTGGTATTAAACCCGGTGATATCATACTTGCCCTTGACGGGAAAAACATCAATGACGCGAGTGAATTCCCCAATATTACAGCCGCAACGCCAATCGGCAAGACGGTCGATGTCGTAATTTTCCGGAATGGCAAGGAACAAACTGTCAAAGTCAAAATAGGCAGCATTAACGACAAATGAACTGCCTCTTATTTTGATAGCAGACATTTTATGGGAATAGGGAACCGAGGGGGATGCTATTAATGGAACGAAACGTGGGTACCATTGACAGGATCATCAGGCTTGTGGTGGCCATTCTTTTTATCGCCGCCAATGTTATGGGCTGGATTACGGGCGTTGCGGGTCTTGTCCTCGCCGTCCTTGCCGGCATGCTTCTTTCAAGTGTGATATCAGGACACTGCCCGCTTTATGTAATGCTGGGAATAAGAAAGACGTTCTAACCGGAACCAATGATCACCAGTTCACCGTTTCCACGGATGACGCTGTTTCTGTCGGGAACCCAACACCCAATACGACTACGTCCCCCAGTAATGCAAGTGCTGGCCAACTGATTACCGGGGATCCTTCTCCCGAATAATCAAAGAAAATGCACATTGCGGAAAAAGCCGCATAATGATATTAATCTTACACAACTATGTACAATCACGAGTAAATAGAACCGTCAGCCGTATTGCCGAATTCTGAAGCCGAGGTTTTGATGCCTATGCGATCTGAAGAAGAGCGCGACCAGTGTATCGATGAGCTTATTGTGAAAGTTAAAAGTCTCGAAGATGAAATAGCAACGTTAAAAGGTGCACCTCACGCCAGACAAATCGTACCGCCTCAGCAAAACAATGGTTATGATTCATCGCAGGGGATTTTTATTCCCGATCCCGAGCCGAAACAAATAAAAGAGACGGTAAAAACATCTGACTCTTCCCTGGAAAGCGCCATCGGCACCCGATGGATCGGCCGTATCGGGGTGCTGGCTATTCTTTTCGGAGTGGCCTTCTTTCTCAAATATTCATTTGACAATCGTCTGATCGGTGAAACGGGGCGGATTATCCTGGGCCTCGTCTGGGGAGCAGTGTTTATAGGCGCGGGGGAATACCTTCAGAAGAAAAAGAATCTTACATTATACGGACAAATGTTAACCGGTGGCGGTTTAGCCGTGCTCTACCTGTCATTATACGCAGCTTTTGCCCTATACCATCTGATTCCCGCCCCGTTGGCAGCAGCCGGAATGCTGGCGGTTACAACCACCGGAATGACGCTTTCCGCCAGATATTCTGCTTATTCCCTTGCCGCTATTGCCCTTCTGGGCGGTTTTCTTACTCCGATCATGCTTTCCACAGGACAAAACCAGCCTTTTACACTGTTTGGATACATTCTGCTTTTGGATGCAGGCACGCTGTTACTGCTTCGCTTCCGCCCATGGCCATCGCTTGCGGCAGCATCATTGTGCGGTACTGCTCTGCTTTATTTCGGCTGGCAATCTGAATTTTACACGGATGCACAACGCTGGCTTGCTTTTGGTATCACGTGCGTATTTTTCATCTTCTACAATCTGAACATCCTGATATCCCGGCTATATGCGAAAGATGATGCTTCCATATTTGATCAAATTGTCATTTTCGGCTCGGCAGCCTTTTTCCTGCTGGCCTTTTTCAGCCAACATCATTTTTTGTTTTCTTCCTGGCCGGTAAAGATTTTTACATTAATTCTTGCAGCAGTCGAGATCGGGCTGGCCGTCATCATTAAGCGAGGCGCAGCTGCCGCTCGCAAAACCATGATTAGCTATGCTATTGCTTCTGTGATCATGACGGTTATTGCGACCTTTATTGTTTTGGAACAGAGTTGGATTATGCCGGCTCTGGCAGCAGAGATGGCCGCTCTTGGATGGATCGGTCTGCGGATGGATCTGCCGGTATTACGGCATGGGGCTTATTTGATAGGCTTATTTGTTCTCGCCCGGTTCACACAGGATGTTATTATCCACTTCGAGCCATTCCAGAACTTTATGCCGGTTTTCAATGGACGGTTTCTGGTCTGCTCCGCCGCGATTACGGGTTTTTATATCCTCATGTACGCCATTTGGCGCTATAAGGATAAGCTGGTTCAAGATGAACATGTCATTCTTAAAGCTGTATTCATTATCACACAGGCCCTGTCGCTTATCTTGCTTTCTGTCGAGGTCCGGGATTACTTCCGTTTCCAGTCACCAAGACATGTTCTGGGATGGGCGGATGCCCACTACGCCTATCAGCTCTCAATTTCGGTACTCTGGGCACTTTACGCATCCGCTTTAATCGGCATAGGTATTTTCAAACGTCTGCGCGGTGCGCGTATGATGGGAATCATATTGCTGGGAGCAACGGTATTGAAAGTATTTTTGCTTGATCTATCCTCACTGATGACCGTCTACCGCATCGTATCGTTCATCGTCCTTGGCATGCTGCTGCTTGTCATTGCTTATTGTTACAACCGTTACAAACATATAATTTTTGGAGAAGATGAATGATAATGAAGTTTTTTCCCTGTATTCTTTTTTGTCTTGTACAGATGTTTTCTTCAACCATCGGATTTTGTGCTGCCTTTGATGAAAAACTATGGGAAAGATACGCCGAGATTCAGACACCCCGGGGCAATAGTGAAGGAAGTCTTGCCCGGCTTTATCTGTTCCCGAATAAATTAGGAGACATGCAGGGGAAGCCGTTTTTTGCTGACTTGCGTGTGGTAACGGACCGTAAAGAGAATGTTACTTGGCAGGTTGTAACGTTAAAACCGGAAATCATTCAGAATGAAATAACTCACCAGATGCAGAATCTTTCCATCACCGAAAAAGGTGAAACATGGCTGGAACTGACAATCGAAAACCAGGCGACAAAAATAAATGTGGTGGACATTGTCACGCCCAATACCGATTTTATCCGTCCGGTACAAGTGTTTGGCAGCACTGACGGAATTAACTGGAATGTTATTCGTAAAGACGGAATTATTTTTGATATTCCCCGAAATGAAATGCTGCGCCAAACGCGTGTAACCTTTCCTCACTCTAACTTTCATCGGCTCATGCTTAAAATTATTAACGGTGATGGACAACCGTTAACCATCCATGACGTGAAAGTCCTGAACGAAACCGTTTCGCGTGAACAGACCTATCTGATCCCCGGACAAATCCAAAAGTCGCAACATAAGATTTCCCGGACGGAAAACAGCATCATAGTCAGCCTCAACACTATTTTCCCGATTGATCGCCTGATTCTGGTAACGCCAGAGCGTAACTTTCGGCGCATTGTGGACGTGGAAATTAAAAAAGCGACCGGGGAGTGGCAGCACTGGGCGCGGGACACCATTTTTAACTTTGATACTCCAACCATGCGTGAATCAAAATTAGCCATCAATATTCCGGAAATTGCAGCCAAAGAATTTCGACTGTTTTTCAAAAACCTGGACAGCCCGCCTCTCTCCATTACCGGAATATCCGGTGTCGGTTATCAACGCATGCTTGTTTTTAAGCAGTCAGACCGGAAAATGTATCTCTTCTGGGATAATCCGATGGCCGCAAAACCTCAGTACGATTTAACCGGAATGATCACAAAGCAGAACTTAGATGCGCTGCCGATTGCTGCGCTCGGTAAGCCATACACAAACACGGCATTTGCAGGCAATAAAGCCAGACTTCCTTTCACTGAACGTTACAAATATATGCTCTATATTTTAGTGATACTCGTAATAGCGGGACTGATATTTCTTCAATACCATGTATTCCGCCATTTTAAGCCATAATTTGCAAAACTCCGATAAGTTCAAAGAAACATTCATTCAAGAACAGTAAGCCCAGCATGCTAAACTGTGACAGGAAGACGACGAGTATGGTTTACTTCAATTCGCCGGTGCAGAAACAGGCTGCAGTATGAACATTAACACAGGGCATTTTTACGCTTACAAATCCCTGCTCCCTGTCCGTACAATCCAGGTCTCCTCAAACTTTAAACAACAGGGAATATTTGTATTGATTGACAGAACAAGCATGGTAATATAAAAATTAAATCCATACTAAATAGATGCGCAAGGCAGTGCTGATTATGGTAACGATTCCCAGAAAAATAATCGATTTCCATGTACATTTATTCCCGGATAAGCTTTTTGACGCCATCTGGGATTCCTTTGTCAAAAATTATAACTGGAACATAATTCATCGATATTATTATAAGGAGTGTATAGCACGTCTAAAGCAGGGAGGCGTAGATATAATTGTTTATTCCAACTACGCCCACCGTGCAGGTATCGCCGAGGGACTGAACCAGTGGAACGTAGATATCCTTGAGGAATATGACGGTCTTTACTGCTTTGCAGCGTACCACCCGGACGATGCTAATGCACTTGAAATGGCGGAACGACTTCTCGATAATCCAAAGATACTCGGGTTTAAACTTCAGCTCCTTGTGCAGAATTTTTATCCGTTCGACGCGCGGCTCTTCCCCTTATATGAGATGGTCATCAAAAAAAATAAACACATTTTGTTTCACACAGGAACAGGACCCGTGGGAAATAAATATGTCGGTTTTGAACCGTTCATGACACTACTTGATAAATCCGCCGCCCTACGAGGGATATAAACTTGGCCCGGATTACCTTGAAAAATATAAATCAAGAATTTTATACGGATCGGATTATCCCAATCTGATAACGCCAAGGGAGGCGGAGATTGAAAATCTTCTGAAAATGGACCTCTCGCAGGATTTTTACGATAAAGTTTTTTATGACAACGGCATTGCACTCATCCTTTCCCTGACAGAGAAATCGGGGAACAGTATACTTGATTCTTAAGTTTGTTATACGAAAACGGAAGAAGTGTTTGCTTGCTACAACTACCTCCACAATATTTAGCAGACAGCCGCTTTATTATTCAAACTAACGTTTAATGCTACATTACAAATTACTAATGATTACCTAACAAAATATTTAACAGATACTGAGCTGATCCAGTGTTTTTCCTATTCACAAAAAAATTTGACAAATAAAACCAAAGTGCTAGATTTCCATACCATCCAATAGTTATTTCAGCCCCGTGGTGTTGAACGTTTTTTCCATCACACCTCCTTCTCTGTGCAATATCTGATGTGTTTTGAAGTTTCTTGTAGTTTCATTATTTTAAAATTTTAAGGAGGATATGTTATGAAAATTTTAAGAGTTCTGTTTATGGGGTTTGGTGTATTATTTACTGTTTTGTTTTTCCTATATGGGCATAATACATTTGCAGGCAAGACGTACGGTAAATGGTTATGTGAAAATACTGGTACGAATAAGATTCTTTGTATAGGTATTGGAAGGGGTGCGTTAAAAGATGTTGAACAGTTTAAAAAAACAAAAGCGGCTTGCCATTGGGTGTGCGAAAGAGTTTGTGAGAGGGATGAAGAAACCGGGAAGCAGACTTGTGTTGAGGTATGCAGAGGGGACGGTCCAGCATGTGATAGAGAGCTACAGCATGGGAAAATACCGCATGCTCCATTTGTTATGCCTTGACAGATGTTGACCTCATTTTAATCCCTTAAGCGCCCTGAAAAATCAGGGCGCTTTTTTAAGCCAGTCATGTTTTACGGATAAATTTTTTAATGCCATAATTTTTCAGAATTGTTATAGATCCATTGCGTGACGTAGTATGCATAAAAAATCTATGGTTCCATCCCTCCCTTCGTCCCTTGAGGGTCGACCTCCCCGTATTTGAGGATAACACCCGATTTGGCTCCTTTTGTTTTTAATAATGCGCTGTCTCGAATAAAAGCATCATGTCCTTCTTCGCATTTTAAATACAGCCATTGCTCACGGGATGCTCCGGTGTCTGCTGCACCCATTCGTTTAAATTCCTGTGGATTCTCATCTACATCACTGCACCTAAACTCAATCTGCCTGTCTTTCAGATTGCCTATACAAAAGCCCTCTGAAGCATAGACCACGTTTGTGATGCTGTCGCCTTCGCTTATTGAATATTGTTCAAGTTTAACAGTTTTCCGCGCCCTGTAATCCTCAACTGAAGTAATGGTGTAATAATTGATGACTGAATTTTGTGTCTTTGACCAGGGGTGATATATCCCATTTTTGATGGTACAGGCAACGGGTGCATCCAGTCTTCTTAGGGATTGATAAGCCTGCACGGTCGTCTTGCCGGATTTCTTTGAACTGACATCAATTACGGGTCCGGGATATTCGCTTTGCCAGAATGGCGCGGCCACTTTTGTGATGGTGATGCCGTTTCGTGTAACAGGCAGCTTGTAGTTCAGTATCTTTGATGCAACCGCACTTTCCTGGGCTGTCTGAGCGATTATTGCGCTGGATAACAAGCCAAACACCAGGCTAAATAATACAGACATAAGGATGCGTGTTTTTGTAATCATGGTTATCTCCTTAAGAGGTGCGGGGTGAGGTCAAGTCGTACAGAATAACCGCAGATAAAAAAGGGATGGCCCAGGCCGTTCCTTTTATATTTCAATCATCATCAGCTTATCACCAATGTCCACGGATGAACCGGGGGAGACGTAGATTTCCGTTATCCTGCCGGTGACTTCCGACATGATATTGGTCAGCATTTTCATGGCTTCTAAAACGATCAGAACATCGCCTTCGATTATTTCGTCGCCATGGGCCACAGGTACCTGGAACCTTTGTTTTGCTTTTTTCTTCGTCTTCGATGACGGTCAAAATCGGTTCGGGATGATAATCCACTCCTAGAATCGTGATGTGGGAACCGTCTTTGCTGCGGCGATGCGGGCCGATTTCAATCGTGTGCAGTTTGCCGTAGACATCCGGGAATTCGAATTTCTCCCCGTAACTGAAACCGCCGCGTTTGAGCCAGACACCGGGCGGGAGCACCCAGGTTTTACCGAATTTCTCCTCGAACTTAAAAAAGCTTACCGCGTCATTTGGATGCTGCAGATAAAGGACAAGCTCATCATCGCGGGTCATTCTGCCCAGAGCATGTTCAAGCATCCGTTTTTCAATGTCCAGGTCAATATCCTCGATTTTCTGGTAGCCGCCTTCATTGCGGAGAATTTTTTTCCAGTCTTTGCCGAATATCGTTTCGTATATTTCGTTGCCGGGACGGTAAAACGGAAATTTACCGTAGCGCTCCAGCAGCAGATTTTTTAAATCGTCGCTGGCGTCCCCGTATCGCACCCCCTTGATGACATTGTTGGCAGCGGTGGTCCAGAGGATCTGTGAGCCGGGGGTGACGCTCCAGAAATTGCCCAGTTCGATCTGCACTCTCGGCAGCTCATTTTGCAGGATTTCGGGCATACGATCCAGAAAGCCACCTTTTTGAGCCTGTTCAAAGCTCGATCCCGTTGCACCGCCCGGAAGTTTGTGCGTCTGGACCGTCGGATCAAAACCGAAGAACTGCGATTCAAAATCACGGTAATGGAGGCGTTCATGCCTCAATTTGTTGGACGTTTCGATCACCGCCTGCTTATCGAGTCCGATGGCTTCATAGCCGTAATCTTCGAGGGTGTTTACGACGGTGAGCAGCGGCGGCGGTCCATAGAAGCCCGTGAGCGCGTGGTCGCTGGCATCCACGATTTTCGCGCCGTTTTGCACCGCGGCCACAACACGGCCGATTTCGTTGCCGTCCGTATTATGGCCGTGGTAATGAATCAGCAGATCGGGATATTTATGGGAAATTGCCCGCACCAGTTCGCCAATGCGTCTGGGTGAACCCAGTCCGCCGTGGTTTTTAATGCCCAGCAGGATGTCCGGCCCGGTCACATCCAGAATCTCTGCAACTTTTTTAAGGTAGAATTTGTTGGTGTGCTCCGGTCCCGTTGAGAAGCAGACAGCCGCCTCCAGAATCCTGCCCGCTTTGCTGACTTCTTCATAGACGGGAATCATATTGGGAATATAGTTTAAAAAATCAAAAACGCGCCAGACATGGACATAGCGGGCAAATGCTTCGACCGTCAGCCTGATGACGTTTTCCGGGTAAGGCCGGTAGCCGAATAAATTGATTCCGCGGCAAAGGGTCTGAAAAAGCGTGTCGGGCATATACCCTGCAAGCACTTCCAGTTTCTCCATCGGGTTCATCTGTTTGCGCAGCATATCGACGTGCACCGAAGCACCACCGGTGATCTCCAGGGAAAAGAATCCCGCCGCGTTTCTTTCGGGTGCCACCAGAATCTGCGTGTGCGGCATGATCCGGTTTTTAAAATCCGACTGCGAAAGGTCTCTTTCCGTATTGGTCAGGTAGTAGCCTTTCTGCCTGCGCATTTTTTCAAGAACAGAAACCACGCCTGTATTTTTGAGCTCCTGGGGTGTGATTCTGCCTGCCGGTACATTTTTCATAAAAATACTCCTCAGTGCTGCCTGTAGGATGCTTTAATAAGCATAGGGATTGATTTTCCTGGCATGAATTTCCGCAATCAGTTTGGACAGTTTTGCGATTTCCCGTTCCGTATCCGGGTAATCAAATATTTCCGGGTGACAATCGAGATAGCTGGTGTTGAATTGCCCGCTGCAAAAGTCCTTTTCTTCGCAAAGAGCCAGATAGAAGGGAATTGTTGTCTTCGGGCCGATAATCAGAAAGTCATTCAGCGCTCGTCTGAGGCGCTGAATAGTCTGTTCCCAGGAATAGCCGCGAACCGTCAGCTTAACCAGCAGTGAATCATAATCGGTGGGTATTTTATATCCCTGATAAACAATCCCGTCGAGACGGATTTCAGGTCCGCCGGGAGACTGGTAAACTTCGACGCGTTTTCCGCCTTCGGGCATGAAATTATTTTTGGGATCTTCTGCGTTGATGCGCACCTGGACGGCTTTGCCGACCAGGTGGATTCTTTCTTCGGGAATCTCTAGCCTGCCGGCTGCGGCCAGAAGAATCTGCTGGCGAATGATATCGATTCCCGTAAGAATTTCCGTGACGGTATGCTCCACCTGAAGCCGCGTATTGACTTCCATGAACCAGAATTCATTTGTTTTGTGATCGACCAGGAACTCTACGGTTCCGGCATTCACATAACCGGCCTGGCGCGCTGCCCGGATAGCGGTCTGATGGATCGCTTCAAGAACGTCGGGCGGCAAATCGGCAGGCGCGGAATCTGCACTTCAATGTGACGGGGGGATTCTATGCATTTTTCAATGTAGATTCTATCGTCATTGAACGCGGAACGGGCTTCGGAGCGGGCCTGCGGCAATTGCGCCCGCAGTTCCTGTTCACTGTTGATTTTCCGGATGCCGCGTCCGCCACCGCCTGCCAGCGCTTTGAACATGATAGGATAACCCTTTTCTTTTCCGAATGCAACTGCCTGGTGGATGCCTTCTTCACCGGCGGCAAGTGTCCCGGTTCCCGGAATGAAGGGAATATTGGCTTCTTTCATAATATTGCGGGCAACAACCTTGTTGCCCAGATCGCGAATAACCCGGGGAGGCGGTCCGATAAACGTAATTCCGGCATCTTCACATGCCGAAGCCAGCTCCGGATTTTCCGAAAGGAAGCCGTAGCCGGGATGAATCGAGTCTGCTCCTGATTTTTGGGCTGCCCAGATGATTTTATCAATGTTGAGGTAATCCTTGCGGGGGCCGTCTCCGATCATGATTGCCTGATCGGCAAAACGCAAAAAATATGCCTCCCTGTCGGGCTTTTCATAGACCGCCACAGTATCGAGACCCATTTCTTTAACCGTCCGGATAATTCTCAGGGCGATTTCCCCCCGATTGGCAACCAGCACTTTTTTTATTTTTCTCACAGGTCCGCCTTTTCTCGTTGTTTTTCCAAATGGTCTTTGCCGGCAAGGCATGATTTTGGATTTCCTACCCTATAATGATGTCGGGTATTTTTTGTCAAGCGGATACTCATCAGAACCGGAACGATCATCAGTGGGTAGCCATTGAAAGGGCCGGGGTGAATATATTGATATTTCCAGGTAGTTTATTGAGGACAGGAAGTTATGGCAGATTTTTTCAGATGTTTATGTTATCAGTTATCCGTCCGTACGGAAACTGCGGCATGAATGAAAGATTCTTTTTTAAGGATTGTCTATGAATAAAAGAACAATTGCTTTCGGAACAGACTACCGCTCCAAAGTGATCAGCACCGACCAGGTGCTGGAGAAACTGAAACCCGGGCAGAAAATATTTGCGACAAGCGGTGTTGCAGCTCCAGGGAAAATCCTGTCGGCCATCACGCAATCTGACGCGAACAACATTCGCGACCTGGAGATCATTCAGCTCATCACACTGGGAAAGTACCTGACCTCTCCAAATGAGAGCCGGCAATACCGCTTAAAGACGTTCAACATCGGTGAAAGCATCAGCAAGGATATCGCCGACGGCAAGGTCGATTTTATTCCCGCTAACCTTATGGAACTGCCTTACATTTTCTTAAGCGGCGCGGTGGCGGTCGATGTTGCAATCATTCTGACATCCCCGCCCGACGACAAAGGGTTTGTGTCTCTGGGCGTTGCAGTGGATGTGGCCAACATAGCAATCAAGCAGGCATCTCTCGTCATCGCCGAGATCAATCCCGCCATGCCGGTCACCCACGGCGAAACGGCAATTCATCTGAGCAGTGTCGACTTTATCGTCGAAAGCGATTTGCCTCTGATTGAACGGGAAAATAAACCC
>PHBN01000062.1 GCA_002840635.1 Deltaproteobacteria bacterium HGW-Deltaproteobacteria-1 | reverse complement strand
GCCTTTCGCAATGATCTTCTGTGGTTTGGACGGCCTGTTGCTCATATAACGCATCAATGGCTGGACACCAAGCGCATCAAATGAACCAAGCGATTTAGATCCCCAGAAAAATCCGGCCAGGCAAAGAAAAAATAAAGCGCGGATAAGCCATAAAATCATCCCATCAACCTCTGCGATGAGAACAGGGGATTTCTGCCAGAAAACCAATACCACCAGCAAAGCAATTGCTGAGGTTATTCCATAGAAGGCATTATGATACATATCCGGCATGTATGTCCCGAGCCATTGCTTGAATCCTCTGCGAACAAATATACTGTGCTGCAGGAAAAACATGATCGATAAAATGGCGTCTACCAGTAATGCATCCCTGGCGGTTACGCCAAGATCAACTATGGTAAAGGAACCCAAAAAAAGAAAGAGCGTAAACATGATTCCCGATGCCGGCCCAAGTATCAAGAGAGTCCAGATTAGTATGATACTTTTAGTATGATTCTTAATGAAATCATGATTTAAGGTTTTAATAAGAATACTCATATAATTCTTCCTCTAATATCTGAATGTTTCATAAGTATCTTCCCGTTCGTTTCATGTAGGCATGATATTCATTACCAAACTTCGAAAGCAGGTAATTCTCCTCTCGTAAAACTATCATATGGTGAAAAGCTATCGCAATGCCCGATGCTGCAAAATTGATGGGATTCGGCGTGATCAAACATGATGATATCATAAGCAGAACAAAACCGAGGTATAGAGGATTCCTGCTGAATCTGAAAATTCCATCGGTCTTAAGGGATTTGACAGAACCTTCGGGCAAGCCGAATATCAAATCATCGTCGAGCTTCTTCATTGCAATAATCGTGATAACTATACCGGAAAAGAATGGTAGCATTGCGAACAGGTTGAACAACGTCGGGAGAGAATACCATCTCAGTTCCGGCCATAAGATACCAGCCGGAATAAAGAAGCAGGAAGAGAAAGCGCATATCTTTGCTATTATAAATGCCACAGGATTGATGGGCGGGGTAGCGAATATGTTAATACCACGTATGATTACTCTTGCTATAAATAGAACAAGAATAATCGAAAACGCAATAAACGCTGTTAATACAATTTTACTTAGCATATCTTAAATTTCATCCCGCTCACGCGGGACGAGCGTTAATTCTCCGCAGCTTGCTGCGAGGTGGTTGATTCATCAGCAAAATTTATTTATTTTGACGATGTCTCCTTTTATTTGTTAATGCCGCAACAACAAACCAGGTACCTGCCAGAACGAACACAAGCGGCCAGAACAATTGAATTTCGGGTGGCAACCAACCAGCTACTTTTCCAAACCAGTATAGACCAACCACTATAAACAATACTCCCCAAAACAGACCACTGTTTCTTCCTCCGCACATTGCGCCACAGTGATGCCCTTTACTTATCGATCCATTAGAATTTTGATTTTCCATCATATCAATACTCCCTCCCTGCTTCATAATCATTTACATTTAATTGAAAGGCTTTTCTCTATTTATAGCTTCGCCATTGGGATTTTTTAGTTTGTCCCTTTACAACATTGTTCCATTTTCGACATACATGCCTTAAAATCAAACTTTCCATCTTTGCCGCCGCAGAACGCTTTCATCATTTGTTCACAGCTTTTGAAATCAACCTTTTCCGTCTTTTCTTCTGCCGATCCGGGATTGCAACATTTGTCCATAAAAGACTGACAGAACCCAAACCCCTTGCTTTTACCCGCTTCTTCCTGTTCAGACATAAAACACCTCCTCAGTTTTATATTTCTATATATCTACATTTCGATATATGTCTAAATATAATATTTACTATTCTTTTGTCAAGGATATTTTTTACAGAAATATAAAACTCCTTATACCCCTTAAAATCTGAATAGTTGGGATTGTTGAATGTTAATTCGGGAAGGGATTATTCCGTTGATTTGCCTGAATAGACCGTTTGTTCTATTTTTTTATGATATTGTTTAGATATTGAGCCATCATCCTGATGGTTTCATCTACAGGCGTTCAAAGAATTGTCTGGCCTTGCCTTTCGCACTTGACAAGCCCTGCATTACGAAGCTCTTTAATATGATGGGATATTGTGGAAAGAGAAATATTAATATTACTTGCAACATTACATACAGAAGGCTGATTATCTTTATTGAGCATTGCCTGCGCCTGGCAAAGTCTTATATTCTCAAAAACCGCCAAACGAGTTTGATTGGATAAAGCCTTAAACGCGGCAGACATACGTTCGAAATCTTTGTCGCTTTTCTGTTTTCTTGATTTTTCCGGCATAGAACTCATCCTTTTAATTTAGATATTTACATACTTATAGAAATATTATAATCATCAATTACTTTTGTCAATCGTAATGTTGATAAAATCATCCTTTTTATTTTAAATTTTATTAATATCGGACAGCATCCTATTAATTGAAACGTTGACTTACAAGACAGTTCTCCATATACTTTTTTATATTAGAAGCAAGTTCTTATCAAAAAAGATTGGGGGTTGCGAAATGATCACGAACCGAATCAGGATCATCTGGATCATCATTCTGACGTTCACAGTCGTTACACCCGATGCCGCTTTTGCCGACTGGAAAATTTACTACACGGGCATAATAGGACAGCAATCCGGATATCATGGAAGAGGGAGTTTTGCTACTCAACCACAATGTGAACAATATCGTATGACAATGCCTGGAAGCAGTATGTCCTATTGCGGCGGATTTGACACCCCCACGCCGAGTCATCCCAGCGGGGACGATGGCACTGCGGCGCGTGAGAAGGAAAAGCAGCGGCAACTCCAGGTGCAACGTGAGCAGAAGGAAAGGGAATTGGAGCTTGAGCGTCAGAAGAAGTTTGCTGAAGAAAAGGACAAACTCATGGGGTCTTTCAAGGGGACCCATTCAGGTAAGCTCGGACTGAAGACCGGCTCGGGTAAACTTGAGTTGAAGAGCGGCACAGCTACACCTGGACTGGAAAAACCCACTGGCAAACATAAACGCGACGCTGCGATTGCCGATTCAACAGCGGCAGACATGCAGAAGTTGACGAAATACCGCGAAGAACTATACAAACTCCAGGTTGACCAGCAGAAAATCACGCAAGCCTTTGGTGATATTAACCGCGAATTTTCGGACATTGGTAAGGGGGTAAAAGAGATAATCGACGCCAATGAAAGCAAACTTTTCAAAACAGCCGCCGACGCCACAACAGATCTCATAGCCATAAGAAAAAAGAACGTGGAATCTTATAAACAGGCGTATGATATTATAGATACTATCACCAGCTATCCCAAGATCACGGACATGGACGACCTCGTCAAACAACTCAAGGGAACCATCAGCTTCATCGGTAAGTACAAAAATAATATACAGCTTCTTGATTGGACGGTTAAAGCCGCCGAAGCATGGAAAGATTTTTATCAAGGATCCTTACACGCAAAGCGTCTCTACGAACTCGAGCTCGAATGCCGGGCGCTGCTTCTGGACACGGGAAACAATCGCACACGCCAGCAGAAGCTGATGCAGGATATCGAAGTGCTGCGCCAGCGCATTCATGAAGTTAGCGGAATACCTCTGAGTCAAATACCTGCAACGCCTTTACGACCGGCGGGATTGGGCAGCTATGTACCAAAGATCTATCCAACCGAAGAGTCCCTCACCAAGGCGCGCCAAAAAGGAATGAAGTAGATAATGTCTGCTCAGAAAATGAAACGCCCGAATATTACAAGGAAGAAAGGATAAAAATGGATCGAAGACAGATAAGGTGTTTGATCGGTGTGGCGATATTGCTGGCCTGGGTTTCTGTGGCACTAGCCGGGTCTGTGTCCGAGGAGGCGCAACGTTACATGGCGCGTGGTATGGCCGCGGTAGAGATGGCTAATACGCCAAAGGACTACGAACGTGCTGTCCGCGAATTTGAACAGGCGGCGAAGCTTGCGCCAAACTGGCCAGACGTTTACTTCAACCTTGGTTCCGTCCAGGCAAAGGCCGGAAACTACGGAGAGGCCATGCGACACTACAAACGCTATCTCGAACTCGCCCCCAAAGCCCCCGACGCAGCGAAAGTTCGGGAGGAGATCTACAAGCTGGAGTATCGGGCAGAGGAGCAGATGAGGGTGAAAAATCGTTTCATCGCTTATATCAATGATACAGTTCTGGACACGCGGACAAACCTGATGTGGGCGGCAAAGGACAATGGGGCGAATATAAACTGGCAGAGCGCCAGGACCTATTGCGATAATTACCGCGGGGGCGGTTATACGGACTGGCGGATGCCGACGCTGGATGAACTGGGGGGGTTGTATGACGCCGGTAAAAGTTATAAACCTGATTGCGCTCATGATCTCCATTTAGATGTAGATGTCCATTTAACGGAATTGATTCACCTTACCTGTAGTTGGGTTTGGACTTCAGAAACACGCGGTTCCGATGCTGAAACCGTCGGTTTCGTCTATGGCAGGCATAAATGGAATCCCCAGTCCAATCCCTATGCCCTGCGGGTGCTCCCGGTGCGTTCATCTAAACCAGAAGACAATAATCCTTTGCCGGGAAGTGCTGCTGCTGCCAGCCTTTTTGCTGTATACAAGACCGGTTCATACAAAGGAGTTCGCAACTATGAAAATGGCGATAAATACGAAGGTGAATTTACGAATCGCAAATTCAACGGCAAAGGAACTTATACCTATGCAAACGGCGATAAATACATAGGTGAATTTGTTGATGGCAAATTCACGAGTAAAGGAACTTTCACTTGCAGTAATGGCAAGAAGTTCACGGGAAATTTGGAAAATAAAGTGCCGATTGAATTTACGATAAGATGTGACTGATTTTGGGTAAAATGAAAGTAACACTAAAAATAATTAGACCATGTCAAAAACAAAATTTGTGGTCATGTGCGAGTCGCTAATCCTGTGCCTGGAAAGGAAGAGAGGATAAAAATGAATCGAAAGCAGATTGGGTGTTTGATCAGTGCGGCGATATTGCTGGTCTGGGTTTCTGTGGCACTTGCCGGGTCTGTGTCTGAAGAGGCGCAACGCTACATGGCACGTGGGATGGCCGCGGTAGAGATGGCCAAGACGCCGAAGGACTACGAACGTGCTGTCCGCGAGTTTGAACAGGCGGCAAAGCTTGCGCCGAACTGGCCAGACGTTTACTTCAACCTTGGTTCCGTGCAGGCAAAGGCCGGAAACTACGGAGAGGCCATGCGACACTACAAACGCTATCTTGAACTCGCCCCCAAAGCCCCCGACGCAGCGAAGGTCCGCGAGGAGATCTACAAGCTGGATTATCGGGCGGAAGCACAGATGGCGAAGGAGATAAAGAGAGATGGCCGCTTTATCGCTTATGACAATGATACTGTTCTGGACACTCGGACGAACCTGATGTGGGCGGCAAAGGACAACGGGGTTGATATTAATTGGCAGGACGCCAAATCTTATTGCGAGAATTATCAGGCGGGCGGTTATACGGACTGGCGGATGCCGACGGTAAATGAGCTTGAGGGATTGTATGATCCGAACAAACCCCGTCCGGGAAAATGCAATCGTAAATATAGCCTTCTTGTCGCAACGGAGTTGATTGATATTACGTGTTCTAACGCCTGGGCATCTTTTACGCGCGGTTCCTTTGCAACCGCCTTCTCTTTCGGTGGATCTGACGGCAAAGGCGGGCGAGGCGGGAGGGACAAATCGGAGAGCACTTGGGGTCGTGCACTCCCTGTGCGTTCATCTAAACCAGAAGGCAATAATCCTTTGCCCGGAAATGCTTCTGTTCCCAGCCACCTTACCGGGGCATACAGGGGAGTTCGCAACTATGAAAATGGCGATAAATACGAAGGTGAATTTACTAATCGAAAACTCAACGGCAAAGGAACTTATACCTATGCAAACGGCGATAAATACGTAGGTGAATTTGTTGATGGCAAATTCACAGGCAGAGGAACTTTCACTTGCAGCAATGGCAAGCAGTTCAAGGGGAATTTGGAAAATAAAGTGCCGATTGAATTTACTACAAGATGTAACTGATTTTGGGTAAGAGGTGTTCCTGCTCTCAAAGGTAAAAGTAAATCCATACATAGAACGGTAGAAAATGAATAGAAGACAGATTGGGGTTTTGACCGGTGTGGTGATATTGCTAACTTGTGCTTCTGTAGCTCTTGCCGGAACTGTGTCCGAGGAGGCCCGACATTCCAGGGAACGCCCGTTGCCGCATGATTGTACGGAGGCGGAAAAAGCAGCGGATCCGCAGGCCAAGGTGAACTTGTATACGCGCTGTCTTGATGTGGAAGATAAGTTCACCGGGCCACTTGATGCCTATCAGCGCGACAACATGCATCTTCATCGTGCCAATGCGTTGTTCGAACTGCGCCGCTATGAAGAAGCGCTTGTCGACTATGACTGGTTTATTTCCAAAACATACGGCAACCATGTTGGGGCGCTGCACCAACGTGGCTTGACACACCAGGCAATGGGGCAACGTCAGCTTGCTGTTGCTGACTTTGATAAGGCATTGGAGTCCAATTCCGGTGCGGTCGATGTGCGCTTTGATCGCGGCCAACTTTTTGCCGAGATGGGTCAGTACCAACCAGCGATTGAAGACTTGAACAGGGCTGCAACATCATCGCCCGAAAACGCAGAATACACAAACGCTCTGGCCTGGTTACTGGCAACCTGTCCCGACGCAAAAATTCATGACGGCAAGGAGGCGGTACGCTTTGCACTCAAGGCAGTGAGCATCAGTAGAAATGCCAGATATCTTGACACGCTGGCGGCCGCGCAGGCAAGGAAAGGCGATTTCAGGCAGGCTGTTGAAATCCAACAGGCGGCGCTGGATTTGCTTCGAAAAGACGAGGCCGTGCAGGAAACCATTAAGGAATTTACCACTCGCCTTAACCTCTACAAAGCAGGAAAGCCTTATACGCAGCATCGATCCGAATAACCAATGTCTGAGTGCCACGGCAGTATCTATCTCCACATGTCAGGCTTGTCTACCGCGCACTTAGATTAAATGCGAACGGGCTGTCTCTTTTCCTGTGTTTGTTGTCACATACGGTCAGGATGAACCGTTCTGGAAAAAAGGTTTTGGAATAATCGGAACATGATTTTGCCGCAGTCTATTTTAGAAGCAAGTCAATATGGACATTGTTTGGGAATGGATAATCTATTATGTTAAAAAAATATCAGCCGGGTCGCCCGGATTTTCTAATTAATACTGACTGGGGTATTCCGTCCGACCAGTTATCCAAAGAAGCAGCGGAAAGCAGAGGATTGAAGATTTTTCATGGCCGATGGGTGTCTAAGACAGAAAAAAAGCAGCTCAAGGATGAGCAAAACTCCTACCTTACGATCCGGATTATTGGCAGTCTCCTGATACTCTTTGCGCTTGCCGTGGCAATAAATATATGGCAAATATCTCGCGGCATTTTCCTCTCAACTTTCCTAATCGTTCTTTACGGACTGGTTGTGGCGGCGTGCGGGATCGGATTAATCAGGTTTGCACGCTTTGCGCGATACCTTGCCATCCTGATATTTATTTCCTTTTTGGTTTTGCCGTTTACGCCGCTTCTTGCGGATGAAAAAGGTTCGCCATTGCTAATCGTATTGGGCGTCATGGGCCTTTATTATCTCCTGCGAAGGACGGCCCGCAAGATCTTTTGGCCTGAGAAAGAATCAAATCCTGCTGATAATAAAAATAAAAGCTCTGTTCTTCGTAAGGGAATATATTTGGTTGTACTATTCGTATTCTTGTCTGTGGGGTATTTTGTTTATGAGATGAGTCAAGCAAAGTACATGGCTGCCGATGCCTGCATGCGTGCGACAAAAGGAATGCCGCTGAAAGATTATTTATCAATATTTCCCAAAAATGATTACAAAATAATCAGGCGTGCAGAATATATAATTTTAGTACCGGAAAGAGGCATGGGGCGCAATTACTGCTCTGTTTCCCACGACGGACAGAGAATCACCGGATCAAAAACAGGGTTTAATGATTAGGGAGAGTGTATGAATAAAAAATAATTAGCTGTAAAAAAAATACGTATCAAAGGGTTATGAACTGTCGTTTACAATTTACGTTTGCCACTGCCAGAAAATTTAAACAGCAATGGCGGCTTATTCATCTGGAGCTATTTTGGGGTCTTCGCCTCGTTGTCAATCGCCATCTGAACCTGCCTGTAGAAAGAAAGACGCTTTCTGCCCTGGTCTCCGCCCTGAAGATCAGTGGCGTGCGGCCAGTTGCTGTTTGACGCAATGACCAGTTTCCGCCTGGGGTCAATGAAGATGCCCTGACCGAAAATCCCTCTCGCCTCAAAGCTGCCATCGTTCAGAACCCACCATGCCGTTTGCCATACCGCCGCCAAGGATAAACAGACCAAAGCGGGCAAAGTCCCGGGTTGATGCCTGCAGGCAGCAGCCGCTGATTTCATGGCCGGTGGCTCCTAATAACCAGCTCGCATCCTGCTCCATGCCAAAGGGCCGCCAGATCTTCTCCGACAGGTAGTCGGACAACGTCTTCCTGGTCGCCGAACTAACCAGCACACCAACCAGATTGGTCTCGCCGGTTTTGTAAACCCATTTCGAACCCGGAGGCGCTTCGCGCTTTAATTTACGCATATAACTGACTGTCGTATCGACGCCCGGTTCAGCCTTGTGCGCATCAAACAAGGCGACATCCGATTTGGGGTCAGCATAATCCTCTGTCCATTTCACGCCTGATGTCATGGTCAGCAGCTGCCTGATCATAACATCATCATAGGCAGAGCCTCTGAGGTCGGGAATGTAGTCAGATACCTTGTCGTCGATGCTCTTGATATAGCCGTCCTTGATTGCCGCACCGACCAGTGTCGAGGTGAATGATTTGGCAACCGAAAAACTGGTCCATCGCTTATCGCCACTGAAATCCAGTCCATATTTTTCGAGCCGGATTTTGCCGTCCTGAATGATCAACAAACCGGCTGTACGCTGGTCCTTCATATACGCATCAACATCGACGCCGATATCAAGCGGCTGTCCCTTCGGCAGGGGATAGACATTTTTGCCGGCAGAAATAATCCGG
>PHBN01000378.1 GCA_002840635.1 Deltaproteobacteria bacterium HGW-Deltaproteobacteria-1 | reverse complement strand
TTCATTACCTACAGAAAATTCATGTCCTTTCATTGATCCTCCAACAAAACTTGAGGGCTGATTCTTGTCTTATTATCATAATATCAAGCATCAAAAAAAGTCTTTGCCCCGCGGTCCGGGGCAAAGACCCTATGTGTTTTATGCAACCAGTTTCTTGCAAACTGCCGTAAACTCGGGAATCACCTTGAACAGATCATCCACAACGCCGTAATCAGCTTTTGTAAAGATCGGGGCTTCCGCATCTTTATTGATTGCTACGATGCACTTGGATGAGCTCATTCCGGCCAGATGCTGAATCGCGCCGGAGATGCCGCATGCGATGTACAGGTTCGGAGAAACAACCTTACCGGTCTGCCCGACCTGATCTTTCTGCGGACGCCAGCCCGCATCAACTGCCGCGCGGGATGCGCCGACTGTGCCTTTGAGTACATCAGCCAGCTCTTCCAGAATTTTGAATTCATCCGGGCCCTTCATGCCGCCCGCCGGGAAAACATTGGGACGAAGCGATGCAATGGCCGGGGTGGAATTGAAAACCACTTCGCCAAAGCACTTGCCTGCATACATCGGGCGGATGGCAATCAGTTTGCCTCCGTCAATTTTCACATCCGTGCAGTCAGTGGCGAGGCCCGTGGCCAGTTTGGCAGCCACGCGGGCGGAAAGATCCTTGCCCTGGACCGATGCGCCAAACAGAACGATCGCCGGATCATTGTCTTTAATAATTTTGGCGGCCACAGCGGCGTGTGCTTCCGTCACATAGGGTTCCAATGCGGCGTTGTCACCGACAAATACTTTATCGACGCCGAATTTACCCAGTTCGGCGGCCAAACCTTCTATACCTGAACCAAGCAGAATGGCGCTGACTTCATCACCGGACTGGTCGGCCAGCTTGCGGGCTGTCGAGGCCAGTTCCAGGCTGATTTTCCTAAGCGCGCCGTCCCGCTGTTCTGCTACAATCATGACTCCTTTTGCCATCTTTCAATTCCTCCGCTTTTTAATTAAATAGCTTTTGCTTCTTCTCTGAGTAACTTGCCCAGTTCCGCCGCTTTTTGCGCGGGCTCATCTCCGCAAATGATCTTTCCGGGGGGTCTGGCCGGAGGCGGAACGGTTTTGGCTACTGTAGCTTTAGCATCGGTGGCAACACCGATGGCTGCAGCGTTTTTCACATCAACCGGTTTCTTCTTCGCCTTCATGATACCGGGCAGAGACGCATACCGGGGTTCATTGAGACCCTTCTGACATGTAACAACGCAGGGCAGCGCCGTTTCAATCGACAGCTGAGCGCCTTCGATCGGACGGATAACTTTCACGGAAGAACCGGCGAATTCCAGTTTGGTGACAATTGTCAACTGAGGTGCATTCAGGGCTTCCGCCAGCATGGCGCCGACCTGACCGGAGTCATCATCGATGGCGCGCTGACCGCAGAAGATGATGTCATGCGGCAGAGTTTTAATCACAGCCGCCAGGGCATTGGCAACCACAAACGCATCGGCATTGTCAAATGCCGGATCGCAAATGTGCACGCCCTTGTCTGCGCCCATGGCCAGAGCGGTACGGATCGTTTCCATCGCTCTAGCGGGACCGAGGCAAACGATCGTGACATCGCCGCCGTTCTTTTCCTTCAGTTTCAATGCTTCTTCCACGCCAAATTCATCATAGGGATTCATTACCCATTTGATCTGGCCTTCTTCGATGCCTGATCCGTCAGCTTTGACTTTGATCTGTGCTTCGGTGTCGGGCACTTGCTTCACGCATGCAATAATATTCACTGTCAAAAACCTCCTTCTCCTGCGCGTCGCTCAATTCCCGGCGATTCGCGCATTTAAAATTTTCTTACAACTTTCATTCTATAAAAACGCCCGATTTTCTCGGAAGAAAATCGGGCGTTCATACTACAGTCTGTTTTTGACGATGTCGTCAACCACGGATGGATCAGCCAGCGTGCTGGTGTCACCCAAATTGCCTAGATCGTTGGCGGCGACTTTCTTCAAAATTCTTCTCATGATCTTGCCGCTGCGGGTTTTGGGAAGACCATCTGCCCACTGAATCTTATCGGGCGTTGCAATAGGTCCGATGACCGTACGAACATGAGCGACCAGTTCTTTTTTCAGAGC
>PHBN01000061.1 GCA_002840635.1 Deltaproteobacteria bacterium HGW-Deltaproteobacteria-1 | reverse complement strand
GAAGCCATCCCTGTCGATTCCGCTTGTCAGCCGGAAGCTGATCCTCGGGACATGGCAGCAGATCGTCTTCATCGATTTCGACAACCGGGGAAGGCACCGCAAAATCGTTGTTCAAGTCATGGGTGAATCAACCACTTCGCAGTAGACTGTGGAGAATTAACGCTCGTCCCGCGCGAGCAGGATTAAAACAGAGCAGGGGCATCCCCTTTGAAGTGTGGTACAGCGGCGGCCCAACCAGACCCTGAGTTTACTTTCTTTCAAAAATAATATTTCTGACACTTGTCTTGTATTTTTTTCTCTTCAGTGCGCGTTTTTTAAAGACCTCAAATTCCTCCGGTTTCAGTTTATATCTTAAGTCTTTTGTTTTTCCTTCCATGATGAATATATTGCCTTCAACTTTATATTTGACCTCATTTATATTGTAAGGATCTTCAATTTTATAATCCGAAGGCTTTTTCCTGATCTTGTATCCTTTGGGGAAATAAAAATTTTCTTTCCACTTCCGCCCACTTGCCATGACTGCTGTAAATGTATTCAATCCCGGCATCTCCGCTTTCGTTCACGTGGATCATCTGGGTAAGGTCTGTAAAATCCCTGCTGTCATCAAGATCCGGGGTCTTCAAAAATGAATAGCTTCCATCTTCGTTGATTAGCAGGACTCTGGAGGGAACAAGAAATGGTACCGAGTCAATGACGCCCACCTTGTTGGTTGCATCCAGCCAGTAACGGGTACCGTCCTTTTTGGGAACAACAGCAATGACGTGGTTAAAATAGCTCATGGAAGGAGCGGCCTCATCCAATGCCTCCGGATCTTTCGGCACTAGCGCCGGACGGCCTTCAATTCCGGCTGTTTTGAGCATAGTCAGCAGGAGTGTTGTCTTGTCCTTGCAGTCACCGTATCTTTTCTTGAAAACATCGCTTGCCGGGTGAGGTTTCATCGTGTACGGTCCGAGTTCAACTGCCACATACCTGATCTCCCGGGCAACGAAATGAAAGATTGCTCTGATTTTATCTTCCTCGGTTGTTTTGCCGGCTATCAGTTTTCGGGTAAAATCATCCAGTGCCTCATCCGGCTGCATCTGTTCTTTCATAAGCCCTGCATACCATTTTGAAATCATAGTCCAACTGCTCAAGGTCCAGCACTGAACCTGAGGGTAAACATCTTTGTCTGTCAGGCTCCCTGCCTCTGGGAAGAACGATTTCCATCACGTTCTCTTTTACCGGAAAATATTCCTGAATGGCAAACCGCGTATAATAATCATAAAGCAGAAAGGGTTTTGTGTGTTTCACTTCATAGGCATATTCAACAATGCAGCCCGGTTCGATCGCAGGCATGGTAAATTTTTTCTCTTTGATATCCGTGTATTCTTCATATTGTGAATAGGCAACGGAATCCATGATGTCTTCCTCTTTAAGCGGCACGGAGGTTCCATCGGGTTTGATTGTGTTTGCATAAAGAATCTTTACGCGGCTGTAATCCTTCCTGTAGCCAATGGATATTTTTGCCAGATAATATCCTCTTTCATTCAGGATTTTATACCTTGCAATATGTTTGTAGATTTGCGTCCCGTCATCAAACATCTCCATACTTCCGTAATTCAGCAGGAAGATGGCCGTTGCATTGGGATGGTCCTCCTGTGTTGAAAATGCGCTTAAAGCGCCCCTGATATCAGAACCGGACAAACTCTTGTACGGCAAAGAGGCCGCACAAGATGCCAGCAAGCAAGCTGCGGAGATAATCATGCACTTCGCGATTTTCATTTCTTCATGACCTGCCCCCGGATTCCTGCAACACAATCCGGCACAAGTTCCTTATTTAATTCTTTACACATGAGACCTGATCCGTTGAATCACCATCACTGCATACCGTTGGGACGCGGCCAGCAACGGGCAGAAACAAGGAAATGATGACATGCAGAAGTCTCTTTTATTTTTTTGGTTTACAAAGGTCTTTATCCGCTATTATACCATAAAGGTTATCGGGCGGGGGAACTCCCCTTTTTTCCAGGGAAACCAGACAGTCGCCGATACTGACACGCTTTTTTCTGTTCTGGTTGATCAATACCTTGACAACATTCCAGCTAACCTGACCTATTTCAGCCATTCTTGTTATTTCTTCAAGGGCGGTGCGTTTATCATACGAAGACGGCCGGTATGGTCTTGAAGAAATAAGGGCATCGTATATGTCGGTTACGATGACAAGCTCAATCATCGTATCATCAATCCTGATTCCCCTGGGATATCCCGAACCGTCCCTTCTTTCATGATGGTCTCTTGCCACTCTTGCGGTTATATTCACAGGATCCCTGAAATAATAGCATAACAATACATATCCGGTTAGCGTATGATGCTTCAGAATGTTATGTTCATCAGACGTAAGCGGGGTCGGTTTATTCAGAATATCAATAGGTACGGCAATTTTTCCTATATCATGGGACGGCGGCCCCACAATGTCATCCATAATGGATATCCTGTCTTTTACGAGATATTCGGCCAGCAGTGTTGACAACGCAGAAACCGTAAGAAGATGGCGATATGTGTAAAAATCATATTCCCTGAATAAATATATTGACTCCAATAAGGACAGAGGCAACTCTGTCTTCATCATTCTTGCCATGAGCCTTTGCCGTGTTTCCCTATTGTCAAAAACAGCAAGATAGTTGTCCTGATCAAGAAACTCCAGAATGTCCGACTTTATCGAGCCGAAATCCAAAAGTCTGCCTGTCCGGATCGGGGACTGGTTGCCTGAAATCATTTTTTTCAGGTTTTCATCCGATAAGACCGTTTGAGCCGGAAGCAGCTCCCTGCCCTCGGTCGCACACACAGGATATTCAATAATCAGTTCAGACATGGCGTGTTCATTTTCACTTTCAGGAAGCATTCAGATTATTACCCATCATCGCGATTCAGCACAATTCATCGTGGCGTCCAATTTTTTAAAAGGCGTATTTTGACTATGGTTAATTATTTGTACCACATGTCTGGCCGAAGTTCAGCCATTTTATGAGGATTTCCGAAAAAAGTCCCCGGAACGACCCCAGTTGCAAAATCATTCCTATTCTTTAATAAGAATAAGATGCAGCTTCGCTTTGGTGCCGGAAACGAGGAAGTCCTTTTGCGATGTAAATCGACATGGTTTCCTCTTTACGGAACCAGACGCAGTTTCTCCGTTGCATGCTCCCGGATTTTTTGGTCGCTAAACCACCAGTAACGCTTCTCCCCGCTCATAAAAGGTCCGACCTGATCCTGATGATGGTGATCGAACTGACGGCCGGAGACGCCGCCCGGCAGGACAGCCAAAACCTTATCGGGATCACCGAGATCAGCCACCATTCGCAGGGACGCGGAAACCGTCACATCATAGGGGTTGTTATAATCAAATCTGGCTCTGAGGAGAGTTTCCTGGGATCCTCCCATGGCATGGGAACCGCCGCCCAGCAAACCGCTACCGAAACCCTTGAGTCGGAGTGGCGAAACCAGTTTAAGATGGTGCACGCGACCCCATTTCCATGTCTGCGGGTCATCGCCCTGGAGGCGGCTCATCTCTCGATAAGCCTCAAGGGCGGCCCTGTGAAAGAGAACATCCCGTGATTCCGGGAACCAGGACGATTCGCCTGCCAGAACCATTCGCTGAAGTGATTCCTGCCAGAAATAGGGATTATCGATAAGTAATTTTGTGAGATCGGAACCCAGTTTATCCTGATAGACTGCAAAAAAGAAATGACGATAGACGGCCTGAAAAATAGCCGGCGCGGCCAGATCCGGATCATCATGGTAATCCCAGCGCTGGAGAATCCGCCCCATGGCTTCCGTGTCCTTATGAGCGAGAAGCGCCTTTGACATGACCGGGACAATCTGCCTTGCCATAAGGTTCAAATCATCGCGCTGGAAATTCCAGTGATCGTCAACGGTCTTCTTTCCGGGACTGTTCATCAGTTCAGTCAATCGGCGGTAACGATAGGACGCGGAGGCATGGGAAGTATAATAATAGGGGTAGTCGCACGGGACTGTATAATGGTTGCAGGTGCCAAGCCAGCCTTTCCCGGCATCATAGGACTGCGGCATCTTCTCATAGTCTATCCAGCCACTCCAGTTGTCGCGGCCGTCAGTCACCCTGAATGGAACCAGACCGTTTCCCCTGACGCGAACGGGGATGCGTCCTGTCGTCTGCCACCCGAAATGTCCTTCCGTGTCGGCAAAAACGAAATTGAGCATGATTGGCGTGATATATCGAAGCCCCTGGCGGATTTCAGCAACACTCCGGGACTTCATCAGTTGATCCAGCCCAAGCGACGGCTCCATGGTTTCAAAGGGAGACCAGCGCATTGTAATAACATTTCGGGTATCGAGTCCTTTCATTGTCCCGGAAACCACGGGCCCCCGTTTCGTCAAACGAACGGTAATCTCTTCCTCCTGAAAGCCGCCTTCGGCTTTTGAATTCTTTATTCTGATCCTTTCCTTCAGAATGCCAAACGGAAGAGACCTGCCGCCTTCCATGTAACGATTCGGGTCTGCCGGATCGATTGTCTCGATGAAAAGATCCTGAGTATCGCCATAGGAATTCGTCATTCCGATGGCGATATGCCCGGTGCGGCCTACCACCATTCCGGGGATCCCCGGAACGTTAACACCGACAACCCTCATCTCGGGTGTGATCAGCCCGCATGGGTACCAGGGCCCTGGAAGAATGCGCGCATCCAGGTGCGGGTCGTTTGCAACGATAGGCTTGCCGCTTGCGGAAAGCGCAGGAGCGGCAACCCAGTTATTGCTGCCAATGTGGAATCCGGAAAATTGATCTGCCCCAAGGGACATGAGAACCGGATCAGCGGCCAGATCGAGATGTGTCTTTTCAGGCAACGGACCGGCCGTTGTTTTTTTCACCGGCCGACAGGTGTTTTCAGTATCCGGATTGATGTTCAGCGGGAAAAGGTCCTTCGCCTTTTCGGGGCCTACGGCCTCCACGATTAACTGGGCAATGATTTCGTCATTGATATTTGCCGCCGTGGACCATCCCATGTAGTAGACAATGGCAAGGGAATCGTCAATACCCCACGGCTCGGGTTTGATTCCGGAGAGCTTGAATTCCAGCGGCAGATCAGCGTCACGGGCGCTGAACGCATTGACGCCTTCCGCATAGAGCTGGAGGTAATGCCGGTTTGCCTCGTTTAGCATTCCCGCGTGTTTCCTGGCCTGGCGGACAAAGCCAATCGTGCGCATACGGATGTCCGATTCCAGGCCTGCCCTTCCCACAAGCTCACTGATGCGTCCGGAAACCAGGAGCCGGGTCAGATGCATCTGGAAGAGTCGATCCTGAGCCGTTACAAACCCCTGGGCGCGGATCAGGTCTTCCTCGTTTGCCGAATAGATATAAGCAATTCCCTGCTCATCGCGGAGGACTTCGACGGCTGCTTTTAATCCTGGAATATGAAGATCACCCTCCCGCTGAAAGGTATTGATGTGCGCACATCCTGTAAGGATAATACATGCAAAACTAACAATGATGAACAAAAAATTACACCTTGGGTTCACTGCTTCCTCCTTCGGTGCCATATGATCAGCATCGCATTATTCTTTTTTATACAGTCATGGATTATTAACAACCTGGCAGACGGCGTTTATCTTTTTGACCAGTTCATCGATTTTAACGGGTTTTGCGATTAAGGCTTTGCCGCTGGAAATGCCAGCGCCTTTTTTAATGTCATCCTCATTGATGATGGCTGTCACATAGATGATGGGGATGGAACGGGTAACCGGGTCCGCCAACAGCTCATCCGTCACCTCGGTTCCGGACATGCCCGGCATCATGATATCCAGCAGGATGACATCCGGCTGCTCAGCCTTTGCCAGGCGTATCCCTTCATCCCCCCGCGTCGCGGTCAGCACCTGAAATTCGTTCTTCAATTCCAGATTCTTCTTGAGGGCCCTGCAAAAAAATTCTTCATCATCGATAAGCAGTACTTTTT
The DNA here is from genome assembly GCA_002840635.1 of Deltaproteobacteria bacterium HGW-Deltaproteobacteria-1. GTDB lineage: Bacteria > Desulfobacterota > Syntrophia > Syntrophales > Smithellaceae > UBA8904. Next base: position 10,516 of record PHBN01000061.1, on the reverse strand, counting down.
TCAAATTCATCTCCCTATATTCATCTGTCATGATGGTCCGTGGCACGTTTAAGGCAGATACACACCCGTTCCGATGAAGTAGTCCGTTCCCGCGATAGGCTCAACATAACCGACCTTCTTCTGTTCGCCTTTGACACTCGGTTTCAGCCAGTAGAAATCAACAAATCCGCCACCGGTCTTGGCCGCATCGCTCAGTTCGCGAATGACATATTTCCCCTTGGCGTCTTTATGCTTATAGAGATTTTTACCCTGCAGTTCTTTCTGGGTCGCATGGGCTACATTCACGCAATTGAATTTATAGACGTAAAAATACCCCGTGTTGTCTGCGTAAAAACGCACGGGGCTGACAAACTTCCGGATCAGAGCAATGCGCTTTTTTTCTCCCTTCACCTCCTTGAGGATTTCACCCAATCCCACCGCAGTTCCATGCACGATGGTTTTCGCGATTTCTTTCTGGCACTCGATGGATTTCTCGTCGGTTGTCTGTGCAAAACAGGTACCAACGGGAAGCACGGTCAGCGTGAAAAAAAACGCAGCGGTCAACAATACGGCCGCCCCGATCGTATAGCAAACCCAGGTTTTTTTCTTTTCCATACTTGTTGCTCCTGCAGAATTATTTACAGTAAAAATTTCTCACAAATAAACGGATTTGTCAATTCGCTGTTAACATTCGCTGGTGACGGCGAATTGCCTCAAATAACGTCCGCAACAGCCATCGTTAATCCTCTTTACCGTCAGGCTTTTTGCAGACTTCGGCAAGCCAGGCATTGACACTTTTATTTTCCTGCCTGGCGGCCAGGGCTATCACACTGTGCAGCCCCGCACTGACGCGCACCACTGAACGAGGTTTGGAAGGTTTTTCCGGTTCTTCGCTTCTTTCCGCACAACCGGCCAGATAACCGTCAACGGCTTCCTCAAAAGCCTGTCTGATTTTCTCCACGGAATCACCCTGGAAATTGATTTCTTGTTGAATATCTGAAACACAGCCAATAAGGCATCCTTGTTCCTCGCTGTATTCTATCTTGGCATAATAGCCTTTATGGGTTATTGGCTTGCTCATGGTTTTTCCTCCGGTCATTAGACATTCGTTGCCATGCCGCTGTTTTTAAATCTCGCGAATAAGGACATCCATCATCACATGGGCTCATGTTTTTCCTTTGATCTTCCCTGTCCGGCCGGCAGTCCGGTCCCAAATCAGGTTTTTATAATTTCCGCCAGTGCCTTAATGTCCGCCCCGAAATAAACGTTTCCGCCGATCTTCACGATGGGACGGCGAATAAGGCGCGGCTCTTTCAGCATGAGATCAATCAGATCGTTATCCTTAAGTTTTGCCTGATCCAGCCCCAGAGACTTGAAACTGGGGGATCGAAAACTGAACATCACCGAGGCAGCTTTCTTCTGCAGCAGCGCATTAATTTCCGCGCGTGTAAAAGGCGTTTTGAAAAAATCCCGTTCATTGATTTCCACCTTCTTTTGCAAGAGATACTCCCTCGCTTTCCGGCAGGTGTTTCATTTATTCCAGCAGAAAAAGTCAACGGGCATATAACCTCCTTATCGTCGGCGCATTAATAGAATCTTTATCATTCCGGGCTTTGTCTGTCATTCATTTTTTATTACTCCGGCAATTAAATATATGAATGATTGGTACTGCTTTGTCCTCCGCTCGCGTGACCTCGCGCCACCTTCAGGTGGTTAGGTTATCAGGTTAGGCGGAGGTGTCACGAAGTGACGGAGATGGAAATTGTAGGGATTGCTCCCCGAGCAATCCGAACCGGCAACCTCTCCTCCTCCAAAGGCGGGAAAAAATTCAACCCCTATTGACAGGCTTCCGGCGGAATAGTAGATTACAGAAAATTTTTTATTGTTCACCGGCTTCTACACCCGATGAGGCGCATGTGCAAAACGAAGACGTTCTGGCAAGAATCCACATGGATGCCGTACTTTCGAATTTTGAAATCCTGACAAGGGAAGATGCGGAAGCATTCTCGATTGCCAAAGGATGGAACGGCAGCATCTTTTTCATGGTCGGCATAAAAGGCCCGAGGGCCACCCTTGAAATGAAGCATGGCGACATCAGGGTTGGGCCGGGAAAAGCCGGAAAACCTGATATTATCCTGTTTTTCCCCACCGCAAGGATCCTCAACAACCTGTTTACCGGCGCCGGTTCGGGGTTCCCGATCCCTTTAAAAGCAAAAGAATGGAGGCCATCCTGAAAGGCGCCAATCCTCCCCGGGAGATCAAGGCCAGGCTTCTCATCAACACGGTGGGCAAAGCCATTGCCGCCATCGCTGCGCTTGAACCCGAGTCTCAAGTCATTGCGCGGGGCATCAAAGGGATTGCAGAGGTCAGGATCAAAAACGATGAGGCTGTCAACATCACTTTCAGCGGGCAGGACGTAATCGCCCGCAATGGCCAGGCACCAGATGCCGATCTTGTCATGGAATTTGCCACGCAGGATCTGTTCCTCGATATTGTGGATGACAAGGTGGATGTGTTTGCCGCTATCTGTCTCGAAGACATCCGGGTCGAAGGCGATCTCCACATGGGCGAAGAAATGATTTTGTTTCTCGACAAGGTGGGCATCTATCTGCAATAGGAGACAACGCATGGCCTATACCTTTACACAATCCAGGGAGCTGTTTCAACGCGCCGCCAAAGTCATTCCCCAGGGCATCTACGGCCATTTCAATCCGTCTACAACCATTCCCGGATCATATCCTTACTTCATTGCCAGGGCTAAAGGTTCCCGCTTCTGGGATGTAGACGGCAATGAATACATCGATTATTCCTGCGCCTACGGCCCCATGATTCTTGGCTATGCCCATGACCGGGTTGACGAGGCTTTTGCCGAACAGGCCAGGAAGGGAACGGCAACCATGCCGCCTTCCACCCTGCTTATTGATCTGGCCGAAAAGATGGTGGAGGTCAACGATTGCGCCGATTGGGCCGTGTTCGCCAAGAACGGCGCGGATACCACATCCTGGGCTCTTGTTCTGGCCCGCGGCTATAGACGGCGAAATAAGATCGTGCTGGCCAATGGAGGCTACCACGGGACCCAGCCGTGGGCAGGAGCCAACCATATCGGCATCAGTCCCGCTGACAGGGCGGATATCATCATGGTCCCCTGGGGTGATCTGGATGCCTTCCAACGGATTGTGGATGAAAATAAGGACCATATCGCCGGAGCGATGTTCACTCCTTATCATCACCCCGTCTTCGAGCAGCAGGTACTTCCTGCTCCCGGATACTGGCAGGGTATACGCCGGATTTGCGATGCAAATGACATTGTGCTGATGATCGATGATGTGCGCGCCGGGTGGCGGCTTGACATAAAAGGTTCGGCGCATTATTTCGGCTTCAAGCCCGACCTTGCCTGTTACTGCAAGGCAATCGCCAACGGCTATCCCATTTCCGCCCTTGTCGGGACGGACAAAATGCGGATGGTCGCCTCAAAAGCTTTTCAAACCGGCTCCTATTGGAACAATTCGCCGGAAATGGCAGCGGCCCTCGCCTGCATTGATGAAATGCAGAAAATCGATGCCGCCGGAATCTGCGATGCGCGCGGTTTGCAGCTCCGCCGGGGTCTTGAAGAATGCGCCGCCGCCCGAGGCCTTCAGTTCAGGATGTCCGGACCGAATGCCATCCCCTTCATGCATTTCACCAATGAAACGAATTTCAAGCGCGCCCAGCTCTTCTGCAAAGAATGCTCCCTGCACGGAGTATTCTTCTTCTGGCATCACAACATGTTTTTGAGCGCAGCCCATACCGAAGACGATATCCGAAAAACCATCGATGTGGCGGACCGGGCATTTAAGACCGTAAAAGAGCGGTTCGGTGGGTAGCAGCAGAAACAAGGGAAACGGTACTATTAATTCCCCTGCTGTCAGCCTTTTTTCCCCAGGATCGACCAGTACAGTTTGACATTGCAGATTGTGAAATATTCAATTTCCTGGATTTTGCAGCCTGAACCTTCCACAAGGGCTGGGTAGTTCCACACGGGATGGAAGACCGCCTCTGTGGTGAGGCTGTAGAAAGAAATAGCGAAATACCAGTTAAGCCTTTGCACAATCCCCCTCCATCCTGTTTTTTCCGGCAGGACGAATTCTCCCGCAACAAAATACCCACCAGGCTTAATGAGTGTTCCTAGATGGTTTGCAACTTCGACCACCATTGACTCGGAAAAGACATTCAGAAAGAAGTTCGAAATAACCATGTCATACTGCCCTGTTTCTCTGATATTGAAAATATCATCATTGATCACACGGATCTCGTTTGGCGGGTTCTCTTTCGCAATGCGCTTGCGGAATTGATTGATCATGGTTTCCGACAGGTCGACAGCCGTTACATGTGCGCCGAGCTTGCTTGCTTCTATGGCCTCAGTTCCATGCCCGACTCCGGCAACAAGCACCCTGTCGCCGGGTTTAACATGCTTGAGCATCGCGGACTTACATTTGGGTATTCGTCCCAGACTATACAGTTTCCCGGTTAACTCGTATTGAAACCCCACCAGCCAATACCCGTCTTTCATTGAGCGCTCCTTTTAATAGTTGCCTCTCTTGGGTGAGAAGGCATAACGATCTGTAACATTCTTATATGATACAAAATAAAATGGAATGGATGGACAAGTATTCCTGTTTCCGTGGAAAGTATATGAGGTGTGGATTTGTGTGTCAAGAAGCTTTTGGATAGTCACTACACCCTGATCTTTCCCCGATTTAGTGGACACGCCATGACAGATGTCTGTACCTCAAATTTCATGGTCATAATTTTTTTGACATGCAAAACTAATTTTTTATATTTTCCCCCACAAAAAAAGTGTATCATGTTTCCGACACGTCAAAACCGGTCAAGGTCATGCCTGTTTTCATGGAGGCACAGTGAAATGAAAAAACATCTCTGGATATTTGTTCTTGTCCCGCTCATTATTTTATGTTCCGCCGTAACAGGTTCATCACAAATGGAGACTTATTCCGACTCTTTGGTCAACGCCAAAACGAACGCCGACGCGCCGACGAACTGGATAGCGGCTTACGATGATATTGTGAAAATCTCCACGGCCGGTTCGGTTGGGGCCAATCCCTATGGTTTGAAATACTACGGCGATCAGCTGATCGTCCGCACGGCCAGTACCGAACGAGCGTACAACGGTTATTATTGGCCTAACGTACCGACCACTGCTGGGTCCCCCTATGCGGTACGCGACGGCACAACCATAATGAGGTCCTGGGTCACGACGGGAAATGAGATTACGTCTTTCATTGACGGACAGAAGCTGAACGCCAACACGATTGTCCGGGGTTTGGAAAAGGGAACGGGTATGAACAGCACGGGAACCCATGATGCCATCTTCGAAATGGCGGTGACCGTAGGTGATCATTACAATCCGCACCTGCTGCGCCCGACACGAAACCCCGACCCTACCAAATACAGCACGAATCCAGGGGAATATGGGACGAATGGGAAATTTTCCCCCGGTAACACTCCCTTTCCCGCCAGCCCCGAGGAGGCGGGAATTGGAAAAAACGGGGATCCGGCAGCAGAAGCGGTTTATGCCAATTACAAGGCGGCATACAATGCCTGGGCAATACAGTCCCATTCTGATCCTGATGTAAATAACCGTTTCCCCTGGACGGAGCTTGGCTATACGTACCACTGGGGACAGGCTCAAAACGTTCCCTCAAAATTGTCGGAGGTGCAGGGGCTGTCCGAATTCATCCTGCTGGGCGGCACGGGCAATTCCGATTCGACCAAAACACCGTCCGGTACGAATGAGGAAGGGAAAGTCGTTGTTGTCGGCATCTACGCGACTCAATCCTATATCTATACGAAAAATGACGGAACTCAATTGAGCAATGCAGCGGACGCGCAATACGGAAACGGCTTTGCCAGCTTCAACGTGACCGGTCCCTGCAATACGCTCTGGGCCGGCGCTGCCTTTCAGGTTGGCGCTCGCCGGGATGCCGGCTCACCCCATACCATCACCATCGGCCCGGAAGGATTGGTCAGCACCGCTGAAAATCCCGGTCAGGGGATCCTGGTCTCGTCCCAGGATTATACAGTCACAAACGCCGGGTCGATTACCGCCAATCCGGACACAAAGAAATTCAATATTGCCGGAACCGAAAACATCGCGCTCCTGTTCAAAGGAGATGCTGCACCCTACAGTTCCCAAAACCGGGTATTGAAAAACACACTGATCAATTCCGGTACGATTACGGCTCCCGGGGCCAATGGAACCGCCGTGGAATCCTGGGCGGGCGATACAGAGATCATCAATTCCGGGATGATCACCGGCACCGGAACAGGTTACGCCATTAAAACCGGTGCCGGAAACGATACCGTGACCATCAATGGCGGTCGAATCGACGGCAGTATAGACCTTGGAACAGGGGCAAACCGATTCAACTTCACCTTGAACAAAAACACAGCCACCTCCGCCCTGATCGTTAACGCTAACACGGTCACGCTTGAAGGCAGCACACTTGCCGTGAACATTGCCAGAACAGGCAACATCATTCGGAACAATGACCTGTTTCTAATCGTCGATGCGGCGAAACCGATCCTTTACAATACAAAACTCTCCATCCTCAATGACAGCGCCCTTCCGATGATTACATTTTCTGATTTGCGAAGCGCAGACAATCTAAAGCTTTACTTTGCCGCTGCACGTGACAACACCTTCTATACCCTGCGAGCCGGCAACGCCTCACTGGGCTTTGTTCTCGACAACCTGGCAAATACGGCAACAGGCGATATGGCCACAGTCATCGAGGATCTTGACTTTTCCGGCAATCCCCTCAGTGCCGGACAAATGGAACCAACCGTCAACAACGGTCTGGTCCAGACGAGTTTCGGCACCGTCGGACAATACAATAACACCGTCCTGAACAGAATCGGACAGGTGCAGGCGTGCCGGACAGTAGATGTCAGCATGACCGGTGTCTCGACCTGCCACGAAACCTTCAAAAACGCTGCCTGGGCACAGGGATTCGGCAGTTATCTGCACCAGGGAACCACAGGAACAAGCGACGGTTATATTGCCAATATATGGGGTGTTTCACTCGGGTATGACAGATTTCTTTATGAGAACGTCATCGCGGGTTTCAGTTTCGGGTCTGCGCGAAACAACATGACAACCCATGACGTGAACACCCGCACCGATGCCGACAGCTACCAGGGAAGCCTCTATGGCAGTCTGGCCAGAGACGCGTATTATATTGACGCCATCCTCTCGTTTGCCTACAACCGGTATGATTCAGCAAGGCACATTGTTTTCGGCGGGATCAACCGCACGGCAAAAAGCAATTATGGCGGCTATCAGTATTCCGGTTATCTCGAGGCAGGATACACCTTTAAAATAAAGGGTATCCTCCTGACTCCCCTGATGTCGCTTCAGATGATGCACCTGAATGTGGAGGACTATACGGAAACGGAAGCCGGCGCCCTCAACCTGAAAGTGGACCGGCAGAGCTATAATCTCTTCCAGACAGGCCTGGGTGTAAAAGTTTCCTATCCTATCATGAGATTTCTACGGCCATCATGGCTGGATCAACTTACAGTATGAGTTTTAAACAAATCGCCGCGCTGTTGCTTTCGAATGGCAATCACTGATTCTTAAGATGTAGGTTTGTATGACAATGTCGGCACTTGTAATTCTGGTAAAATGCGCCTTTTCGGAAGTTCTGAAAAAGGCTGAACTCCGTTTTGAAACATGTAATATAATTAATGAGGGATTTGGTTGGTTAAGCAGCTTGATTATCCTGGAAAAACATGAAAAATATATTGACAAATTGAGCAAGTGACGTTACAAGTAACAAACAATTACGTTACTTGTAATTAATAATATTAATGAAAAAACAGTCAGATAGAATAAAAATATGGCGAGAGAGGAAGAAAGCTGAAGGCAAGACCTCTATAACCGTCGTATTATCCCATGAGGCCAGGGCAATCCTCGCTGAGGAAAAGGAAAAGACAGGTGAGAGCTACTCAGTCATAGTAGAAAAAGCTCTTCAAGCTCTGAAAAAGAAGCATTACAAGTTACCCAGTCAAAAGCACTTCAAGCGAGAGGAAGTCCCGGCGAATGTTTCCATAAGTAATAAAAAACCGGTCATTCCTGCCGTAAGTCAAGCAAATGGAGGGCAACCCAAGACTCTGATCGATGATCTGGTACACTATCCAACCCTCAGGGACATCGAGTTGGAGCAAACATTGAAAAAGAAGAGGGGTATTTACGATGCCAAACTCAAAAAGGGATTCTTCAACCGTCTATTTCGCTTCTCCGCCGGTCCAAAAAGTCGCAAAAAAAAGTGGTTTTAATAGGAACATCGTGAAGGCAATGCATTAAAAATGAATTTGCTTCTGATTCCTCGCCCTCCGCAAGAAGCAGGTGGCAAATAAGATTCCCAGTCAAGTTAAGCCCGTCCTCTTATAATTGTCCTAGATTTGACTAGACTTGACAGATATTGACCAATACAGTTTTATCTTGGCAACCGTTTCACCTTGTGTTTTAGAAACGAGGCAGAAAGAATCGATAAAAAAGCAGAGCCATTTCTGAGCCTGCCTTTTTAATCCCACTGCTATGTGACGAGCGTTAATTCTCCGTGTCTTGCTGCGATAAAAAGACGTTCATTTCATGCCTCGACAGCTTGCCGCGAGGTGGCTGATTAATATTATAATCCGAGAAAGCACTTGAAGTCCTTAATTTTGATGAGGTTTACTGGGACACAATACAGAAATTGAAGGAAGGGGTATGAACCAGCGCAGCTAAACCCTTATAAACCGCTCCAGGTTGTCTAAAGAAACCGAATCACCTCTGGTTTACAGATCAAATCACATCAATGGAGCTAAAATGGAAACCGCTCAGAACCAGCAACGTTTGAGACAACAAGAAGATTCATCTTACGAGTGCCAAAGCTCACACACGGATAAGTTAAGAGTCTTGAAAATACAGCGCACCTGTGTTCATGACGGCCCCGGCATCCGCACAACGATTTTCTTCCAGGGGTGCAGATTGAGGTGCTTGTGGTGTCAGAATCCGGAAGCGCAGTCGCTCCATTCTGACCTAGTGCCTGACGTTAATTATTCGATTCCCGACATCATCGAACTTGTTTCGAGAGATAAAGATTACTACTACAAAACAAACGGCGGAGTGACCCTGAGCGGCGGCGAACCCCTGTTACAGGACCCGGACAGCCTGATACCCTTACTGGAGTCATTAAGGAAAGAGCGCATCCATGTGGCCGTTGAAACATCCCTTCACGTGCCCTGGGAAAATATTGAGAAATTAGCACCGCATGTAGATCTGTTTCTTGCGGACTTGAAAATTGTCGGCGACGACATCCTCCATAAGAAATACACCAGGCAGGACAGCAAAATAATCCGGGATAATATAGAGAAACTGATTACTTTAAACGCCAGGGTTAAATTCCGCATGGTGATGGTGCCTGGCTACAACGATGGTGAAAGTAATATTAAGGTGGCTGCGGATTTCCTGAAGTCTATCCATCACAACTCAATAGAGCTGCTTAAATACCACAACATGTATGAAGAGAAAGCCCGGCGTCTTGGCTTGGCTTCAGAGTCATTGAATATCACAAATGACCAGAGTCTTGCCTCTGTAAAAAATGGATTTAAGAAACCGAACCCCATTCACAGGGCGGAACGTCTGTCTTATGTGTTAGAAAACAAGAGCATTATTATTTACCCTCAGGAACTGCTCGTCGGCAATTTCACCGCCAAGAGATGTGGCGGTCAGATATGGGAAGAACACTATGGCGTTCTCTTCGCTTCGATTCTCCATCAGATCCATCGCCAGAAACCGGTTCCTTTCCAGTGTTCCTGGAAGGAAAGGCTTAACTTCTTTTATAGAACACTTCCTTTCTGGCAGAGAAACTGCCTTTTAATGAAGGTCAATAATTCCATACCCAAGTTTATGTTAACCATGGCACGCTCTTCCGAGAATGTTGCCGGATTTAATAATAACACGGCAGCCATAGCGCATTTTACCGTCAACTTCGAGCGCATGCTTGAGTTGGGCACCACAGGGATCATAAAAGAAATTGAATCGGTGCAAAAGGAAAAGCCCGGCAATAATCAGGATTTTTATAAGGGCGCCATCATCAGCCTCAAGGCGTTGGAGGCGTTTGCCGCTCGTTATGCAGACAGCCTGTCTCGCCTGAGTCGCGAGCAATCAGATCCGGGACGCCGCAAAGAACTGGAAGAAATGGCCGAGATCTGCCGGCATGTCCCCAAGCACCCTGCCCGCACATATCATGAAGCGCTCCAGAGCATGGTGTTTTTACAGATTGCGATTTGTACAGAATCCTATGAAAACGCGATATCCCATGGACGACTCGATCAGATATTATATCCCTACTATAAAAGGGATGAAGAGGCCGGCATCATTGATTACGAGACAGCGAAAGAACTGCTGGCCTTATATATTCTCAAAATGGACGAAGCCATCCTGGTAAATGATGGCGATACCTATCTGAGAATAGGAAGACTCTTTGAGACG
>PHBN01000377.1 GCA_002840635.1 Deltaproteobacteria bacterium HGW-Deltaproteobacteria-1 | reverse complement strand
AACACTAAGCATGGACTACTGCCCGCACACAAAGGATGACATTGCTCAGATGCAGGCGGCAATCGGCGTGAAAAGCATTGAAGAGCTGTTTGCCGATATTCCGGGAAAATTCCGATTACAGGAAATACCCGATGTTCCATCCGGTCTCTCCGAACAGGAAACGATCGCACTGATGACCGCCATCGCCGCGAGAAACCAGATGCCTCGCCTGACATTGACCGGCGCCGGTGCCTATGTTCATTTTATCCCGTCAGTCGTCAGTCATATTGTGGGACGTTCAGAATTCTATACCGCCTATACGCCGTACCAGGCGGAAATCAGTCAGGGCATTCTTCAGGCGATCTATGAATACCAGACGATGATCGCCCATCTTACCGGCACCGAAATTGCCAACGCTTCTATGTATGACGGCGCTTCAGCCATGGCGGAAGCCGCTGTGCTGTCTGCGAAGATGTCCAACCGCTCAAAAATTGTTGTCGTCCGTTCTGTCCATCCTCAATACCGGCAGGTTCTCAGGACCTATTGCTGGGCGAACGGTTATACAGTAACCGAGGTTACCTGCGCAGCCTCCGGTCAGCTGGATTTAGCCAGCCTGCAAAGCGAACTGGATGAAAGCGTTGCCGCCGTTATTGTGCAAAGCCCCAATTTCTTCGGATGCCTTGAAGACATCACCCCCATTGCCGATGCAGCCCATGAGAAAGGCGCGCTGCTTATTTCCGGATTTACTGACGGCACATCCCTGGGCATCCTAAATCCTGCAGGCGCCTGCGGTGCCGATTTTGTCGTGGGCGAAGGACAGAGTTTCGGGAACCCGATCAATTACGGCGGGCCTTATTTGGGTATTTTTGCCGCGCGCGAAAAATTCCTGCGCCGTATCCCCGGAAGGCTGGCCGGTGCCACGGTCGATAAAAACGGGAAAAGGGGATTTGTCCTGACATTGCAAACCCGTGAGCAGCATATACGCCGTGAAAAAGCCACCTCCAACATCTGCTCCAACGAAGCTCTCTGTGCACTGGCGGCCTGCATCTACCTCGCTGCCCTGGGCACCAATCTGAAAACACTGGCAGCACTCAACATTAACAAAGCGCATTACCTGAAAAGCAGGCTTTTGCAGATTCCCGGATGGAAAGAAGTTTTTTCTGCGCCGATCTACAACGAATTTGCCCTTTGCTGTCCCGATGCCCGCGCCGTCAATGAGAAGCTGCAGGCCCAAGGAATCATTGGAGCTTATGATCTGCAGAAGGATTACCCGGAGCTAAAAAACACGCTGCTCTTTTGCGCAACGGAAATGCTCTCCAAAAACGATATGGATTACATCGTCAGGATACTGAGGTGAACTATCGCAAAAGAATTAAAATGTTTATCGTTGTCATTCCCGCCTTCGCACCCTAAAGGGCACAAGCGGGAATGACAGGGAAGCGAGGAGTGCATTCATGGAACTCATTTTTGAAATAAGCAAGCCCGGACGCAGCGCCGCAAATTTATCCGCAAGCGATGTGCCGGTCGTTGATGTTGATCATATCATTGGCAGGAAATATCTACGCGACGACCTGGACCTGCCGGAAGTGGCCGAAATCGACCTGGTGCGGCATTACACCAATTTGTCGCGGCGAAACTTCGGGTTGGATCTCGGTTTTTATCCG
>PHBN01000060.1 GCA_002840635.1 Deltaproteobacteria bacterium HGW-Deltaproteobacteria-1 | reverse complement strand
CATGGATAACGCAGATGGAACAGCAGGGGCAATCGTCCACAACAACAACGCGTATCTTTCATGCACGGGAATTTTCAACAGCTCTGATGAATCAGCACCGTTGGTAGACAATGCCGATCCGTTTGTTGATTCAAAATCAGGAAATTTCAGGCTGGCTGTTGGTACCAACCCTAACAGTCGGGGAAAAAATATTTCCATATATTTTACAACAGATAAAGATGGCAAACCCCGGGGTAACTCGCTCTGGTCCATTGGTGCATATCGGGCCGGCGGTCCCGCGCCACCTGAAAATATCAGCATTACCATTCATCAGTAAACTTATTTCCAGGCACACAACCGTTCCTGATTTACATCGACAATGTTGTCATTCCCGCTTGTGCCCTATAGGGTGCGAAAGCGGGAATGACAGCCAAACACAATTCTTCAAAGCTCTCGTATAAAAAGATACTGTTCTCATAAAATGAAAATCAAAACACTAAATGACATTGTCGCCTGGCGCCTGTGTTTGGGTTGCGGTGCTTGCGCCTATATCTGCAAGAACAATTTTGTCGAACTCAGAGATGTCCCTAATCAAGGAATAAGACCGTTCATGGTTTCCGATCAGTGCGGCACATGTTCGGATTGCGTTCAGGTATGCCCGGGATATTCAACCCCGGGCTTTTTAAATCCGGCAGCATCAGAAAAATATCAACAGGTAAATGAAAAAGGCTGGGGACCCATAATGGAGATATGGGAAGGCTACGCAACCGATCCTGAAATCCGCTATAACGGTTCTTCCGGCGGAGCTGCCACGGCCATAGCATTATATTGTCTTGAAAAATTGAACATGCATGGTGTTCTGCATATTGGCAATGACAAAGATCATCCTTTAAAAAACGCTGTCTTTATGAGCAGCAATTATGCAGATCTCTTATCAAGGACCGGATCACGATACTCACCTGCTTCACCCTGCGGCGGGCTGTATAAAATTGAATCAGCACCCTCACCATGTGTTTTCATTGGAAAACCATGTGATGTAACAGGCTTCCAGATGGCCTGCAAATTACGACCGGGCCTCCAGGATAAAAATGGATTATCCATCGGCACATTCTGCGCGGGCACACCGTCCAGTCTTGGAATGATCGAGTTACTGAAAAAAATGAACATTAACCCTGATATGGTTGAAGATATCCGCTACAGGGGGAGAGGGTGGCCCGGTCTGTTTACGGTTCATTTGAAAGACCGTGTTCAGTCTTTTCAGAAAACATATTTGGAAGCGTGGGGGTTTCTGCAAAAATTCAGGCCCTTCAGGTGCTATCTTTGTCCGGACGGCACGGCCGCCTACGCGGATATTTCCTGCGGTGACCCCTGGTATCGCACAATTGGGGAAAATGAAAAGGGTTATTCTCTTGTTATTGTTCGAACAGAAAAGGGTCGTGAAATTCTCAAAGGCGCCATGGCAAATGGTTATTTGACGCTGGAACCCGAACCCGTATGCATAGAAAAATTAATCAATTCACAGGCCGGTTTGCTGCAGAAAAGAAAAGATATTTGGGGCAGACTGCTCATGATGAAAATATTCGGGCTTCCTGTCCCGCAATACCCCGGCTTCTGCCTTTTCAAACATTGGCTGTCCTCATCAGCCAAGCAAAAGATCCGTTCTCTTTTGGGAACAGCAAGAAGGATTGTCCAGCGTAAATATTACCATCCTTTTATCAGTGCTCAACTTAACGAAAGGCCCGCCAACCATGAAGACAAAATCAATCATTAATTTTGTTTTTTCACTTGCATTTGTCCTTTCACTTTCGACAGTTTCTTTTGCTCAAGTTGATGATGCATCTCCAAAGTTGAGCATCACACAATACGGCATAACCTGGACTTTCAAAAAACCTGCACGCATCGGCCGGTTCGTAAACGGTGATTATTACGTTGTTGGTCCAACAACCATCACAAGCATCACACCCGAGCCCAAAGACGGCCGCAACGGCTCCTGCTTGAACCCCTCGGCCACTATTGAAAAAGCGGGTTTTGACAGCCGTATCCTGCATGACCGCTACGATTCGAAACTCTTTCTTGCACCTCCTGTCACACTCAGGCCGGGGGACTCCCTTCTATCCTCCATCAGCCTGGAGGAAATTCATACGGTAAAGCCGATGCTTTATGCCATCAAAAACAGCCAGCGAAGCCCCATACGAACAATTGCAGTTTTAACGTGCCTGGAAGCACCTGTCCCTGCAGACGCATTCCGGCCGGCTTACGCCGGCAGGAAAAAGCAAATCTACCTGGCGCGCAATCTGAAGCGTGATCTTTTGCCAAAACTCTCTAAAAAAGACATATCTTTCAAATGCTACATGGGCACAAGCTACGATGATGTGAACATTCAGGAGGCCGCCCTCTGGTTCCAGCGCCCCTGGATTGATTTGATATTGGATGAGTTCGGCGCGCCTGTGGAAAACATGCCGGTTTATGGCGTGCCTTTGGTCCGGGCAGTCGGCATAGGCAGCCTTTTTCTTTGCATGGACTTTTCACCAAAAGAAAAAGAGAAACTGCTTATCAATTTTGTCCAGGTAGGTATTGACTTCTGGGGAATAGCCGGCCAGGGACAACCCCCTTGCTGGAGTGCTCTTGGCGGTCATGCCAATGGGCGCAAATGGCCTATCATCTTTGCAGGTTTGCTTCTTGGCGACGAAGCCATGAAAAATCCGGTGAGGACATATCCCTATCTAAAATTCAGCGAAGACGCACAGACCATGTTCGGTAATAGCTGGACAGGAGCAAAAGTTGTCTGGGCGGGGCACATGGGAAAAGACGGCCATCCAAGATATGCAGACCGCGGTGCCTACGAGCACTTACCGCCCTCTCAATGGAAGGGAGACACAGGTGAAAACTACCGCCGATGCTGCACCAGCAATGCCTGGGTGGGCGAAGCACTGGCGGCCAGAATTCTCCATGCGGAAAAATACTGGAACCATGATGCCTTTTTCGCCTACGTTGATCGCTGGATGACCGAGGACGACTGGGAGTTCAATAGGATCATTAAAGAAGCACGGGGCAAAGACTACGGCGCGAAATGGGCACGGCAGGGATCGGTCTGGGATCCATTTGTAAAGGACATGTGGATGAAATACCGCAATCATCTGCCGCCGTCACCGGACGGAGCCGTTACAAGAAATGCTGAAGATACATGGAAATGACAATTTATTACTTCGGCAACTAAATAGTTAAACGATTGACACTGATTTGTCCTCCGCTCGCGGAGGTGGTGCGAAGCGCCGGAGGTGGAAATTGTAGGGATTGCTCCCCGAGCAATCCGAATTGGCAAGTTTGGCAAATAGCCGGACAGTTACACCTCCCCCCACCCCCTCCAGAGGGGGACATGAAAAAGGAAGTCCCTCCATGAGGGGGACAACTGAATGATGGATTTTAAAAAAATATCAACCGTATTCAAATCAAACAGCCTGACTGCAAAATTCGCTAAAGGCGGCGGCATTCTTGCCGTTGGAAGCTTTGCAGAGAATCTGCTGCGGTTTGCGCGCAATATGATCCTGGCCCGCATTCTGGCGCCGGAGGTCTTCGGCCTCATGGCAACGGTGATTTCGTCCGTTTCAGTTTTGGAAGCACTGACCCAGGTTGGGCTGCGTCAGTCAACCATTCAGAACAAAAACAGCTCTAATGATCAATTTCTAAACGCGGTATGGTGGATCTCATCTTTACGTGGCGTAACCATTTATCTGGTAGCGTTTTTTGCGTCACCTTATATAAGTGCTTATTTCGGTCGGCCTGATGCCGCTAATATCCTGCGGATCGGTTTCCTTGTCTTCCTGTTCTATGGTTTTATCAGTCCCCGCATCCATATTCTGGAAAAGGAATTGCAATTTAAAAAATGGGTGATCATGATGCAGGGCGCCGGTATTATCGGTGTAATTGTGGCCATTGCATCGGCATTCGTACTTAAAAATGTTTGGGCATTATTATTAGGCTATCTTACTGAAGCGGCCCTGAGAACTATCCTGTCTTTTATTTTATGTCCCATAAAACCAACACTAAAACTGGATAAGTTTTACACAGCGGAAGTCATGAAATTTTCGCGGCGGATGTTTGGCCTGCCCATCATTATGATGGTTTACACGCAGATTGACATCTTTATCATCGGCAAGATCCTATCCCTTAAAATATTGGGAACGTATGTACTGGTCAAAAATCTGGCGGAAATGCCCATGGAGTTTTTTTCAAAAATTGTTCATCCGGTTACCCTGCCTGTTTTTTCATCCATGCAGGAAGAAAAAACAAAACTCAACAATACGTTGATTTCCATAACCCGGATAACCGGGCTATTTGGCATTCCGCTTGTATCTTTCTTTTTTTTATATGGAGAACCGATACTAAACATCGTTTACGGCCCGGTCTACAGCAGGCTTGCCATCCCCTTCGGCATACTGAGTATTTCCGCAATGATTGTGATTATATCTTCGCTTATCGTGCAAATGAATTTTGCCATTGGCCAGCCGAATCTGCACAGGACCGCTTCATTGGTACGCACAATCATATTCCTCATTCTGATATATCCTGCCACGAAGTTTTTTGGCTTAACGGGAACCGCCGTTGCAGGACTCATTGCAGTTACTACACTGATACCGATACAGTTAATCTATGCAAGAAAAGTAGTGAATCTCCATCCCTCAAAATACCTGCAAAACTTGTTGCCGGGGGCACTGACCTCCCTTATAATCATTGTGCCCAGCATTGTCATCCAAATATTTTTCACAATAGAAGGATTTTATTCTTTATTAATCGGCATCGGTCTTTGCACAACAGCATGGTTGTATAGTATTCATAAAACTCTCAAGCATATTTAATAAAAGATCTTTGTCACAGATCATAAGATTCCATTGAAAGGTCACGATGACTAGAATGACACTCAGAGATACAGCATGACCGGATAAACTATTATTCTGGCTTTACCATTTTCATAATAAATATATCAGGAGAATCATCCGGTCTTTTTTATTGCAAAGACCAAGGCTAAGCTGTTTTTTAAACATTAAGGATGATCTATGACAAGTATCACGGTGTGAAAGTAGGCATGTATTCATACGGTGCGTTTCACCAAATACTGCCTTCTGGTACGGTTGTTGGAAGGTATTCATCAATGCCAAGAAATATGCTCGTGCTTGAGGGAAGTCATCCAATCGAACATCGTTCATGTCAGCCTTTCTTCTTTAATCCCTCTTTGGGATATGTTGATCAATTACTAATCGAGAGACGGACAAAACTGATCATCGGCAATGACGTATACATCGGTCTTGATGTGGCCATCATGCCGCAGGTGACAAACATTGGCGACGGATCTGTAATTGCCGCCGGAAGCGTTGTGGTAAAAGACGTGTCGCCTTTTGCGGTAGTCGGCGGCAATCCGGCAAAAATCATTAAATACCGGTTCTCACAACAGGTTATTGACCATATAACGAAATCAGTTTGGTGGGAAAAAGATATTGATGAACTGAAAGCAGATGAAAAAGAATTTGCCAGGTTTCTGCAACCACTGGAATGAACGGCAAGCTAATTGGATTTGCCGTAATATATTTTATATCCCGCAACATCCGGTTCAGTGTTAGCGCTCCAGCGTACTGTGACATTGCCTGTCGCTGCTGATACAGCTCCCGCCAACTCCTCAGAGAATATACTCTCAATGCCGTTGATATCGTAAGTAGTTAATGAATAATAATATGTTCCGGTAGGCAGGTCATTAATGGTATACTCCGTCACGTTTCCGGCATCAATCACCACGGCATATCCGCAAAGACCGCATACATTTGGATCATCACCTGTGCGAAATAATTGTGTCGCTGAAGAGGAAACTGGTAAGGCTGCTGGTGAGGATGCTGGCGCGGGCGATGCCATATATACACCAGCCCCTTCCCCGCCTCCACCACCACAGCCAACGATAACAGACAAGAACAAGCCAATCAAGACAAAGCACACAATTCTATTCTTTTGCTTCATGGTCAGCTCCCGTCAACTCGTTAGTATTTTAAATACGCGGTATTGTTGCACGTTGTTTTGCCTTTTAATCTAATTTAAAATAAATGTCAACAATATTAAAGTGATCGTCATTGAACTTTTAAGTTGATTTCTTTGTGTCAGCAGTTGTTTTACAAACTGATGATGCTGTCACGCAGACTGCGCGCCTGCAATGACCTGGAGGGAACAAGGAATGGTTCCCTCCTTATATTTTGTCATTCCCGCGAAGAGACTGTGTCACAATGACGAAAAGACAATATAAGTCGTCATGCCGGTCTTGTGACCTTCAGGTTACGCAGGCCGGCATCCAGGACTCATTAATAATACTGGATTCCCGCTTTCGCGGGAATGACAACTTTTTGGTTCACCGCTTTCGCACCCTATAGGGCACAAGCGGGAATGACAAAAATCTGATCTTTTGTAGTTGAACAGAGGTTTCTTTATGGAAAGAAGTGTTAGACGCACTGCTCTAGGCGCACTGCACTAGACGTCCATTTGTTGCGGCATCAACTCCCGCTTTGAATAATCGGCATAAACTTTTTCTTTGATAAAAAACTCGAATAAATCTTTGTCAATGTGATTATCCCTGACCATTGACTCCATAATGTTGAAAGCCTCGGATAAAGTCATTGCTTTTCTATACGCACGGTCCTTGGCGGTTAGTGCTTCAAAAATATCGGCAATGGCAATGATTCTCGATTGCAGGGGAATCTCATCTCCTTTCAACCCGAAAGGATAACCGCTGCCATCAATGTTTTCATGATGGGCGGAGGCATAATCCCCGACATGACGCAGTTTTTTAGGGAACGGAAGTCCGGAAAGTATTTTGTGTGTAACCAGAGCGTGATTGTTAATGATGTTTCGCTCCTCCTGATTGAGAGTCCCCCGCCGCACACATAAATTATAAACTTCTTCTATCGAAAGAAGCGGCCTTATCTCTCCGTCCGTGCAACATTCACGTTGGGCAATATTTTTGACTCTGGCTATCTTTTCATCACTCATGAATTCTTCGCCCTTATTCACTTCCCTCAGAAACTGGTATTCCTTGTCCAGGGCTTTCATTTCCGCGTCGGCACTTCTGGAGACTTTGTTGGCACACGGATCTTTCTTTTCAGATTGAGCCGCCGCCATATAATCCTTTTTGATTAATTTCAGGCGCGTTTTGACTTCATGGATACGGTCATGAACCGTCTGCAATTTTGTCTTTTTATCT
>PHBN01000059.1 GCA_002840635.1 Deltaproteobacteria bacterium HGW-Deltaproteobacteria-1 | reverse complement strand
TAATACCGGAAAGCCCTTCGTCAGAAAGCGGGCGCTGTTCACCCAGCCATATCCTTCCAGCGTCACTTTCATTTTAGAACCGGCCAGCTGCCAGTCAGGATCATCACCGTCACAGGTTGTGGCCAGGGGGTTTTCAATATAATAACTGTTTTCCCCTGTTTTTTCGATCTTATCGCCTTTTATGTAAAAATGATTACGGGCATAAAAGGCTTTGGAGTTGTAAGCCACACCGGTTTTATCCTCCACATTCACTACAATTTTATCACCCTGCAGCGAGTCTTCAGTCATCTTTAAAAATGCGTTGCCCTGGGCGGTTGCCAGTTTATTCTTGCGGTCATATTCAGCCGTGTCTGAGGTTAAAACACCATCGCCGTAATGAATAATAACATTGCCTTTGGCAGAATAGACATCGCTTTCGTTATCATAGGACAGAGTATCCGCCTCGATCTTCACCGGACTGTCTTCAGGCACTTTGAAGTCCTGAGCCACAACAATGCTGTTCAATGAAAATAAAAATATGGAAATCGCCGAAATGGCAATTCTGCATTTATGTTTAAATTGAATCAACAAGGCTATCAACCTTCTTCATCCGCTTACAATTTCAGCAGAAAAGTATTCATTCGTTTTCGACATCGTCAACCCGGCGCCATTTTCAGGCGGTTCAATGGTCATCCGATTCCTGTGTTGCCGTGCTGCTTACCACAAGAATGGATTTGATGAAATACCTGTTTTACCTCTCCCGCAAGATAAAATGATCCCAGGGCACAGATGATATCACCGTCACCTGCCATCTTCATAGCCTTCAAAATCGCCTGGTCGACACTCCTGGACACGACCGCCCGGCACCCCAGACCTTTTATCACCCGGGCCATATCCCGTGCCGGAACGGCCCGACCGGTCTGCAACGGTGGCAAAATTGTTAAGGCAGCCATGGGCGCAATTTTTTTGAGCATGGCACAATAATCTTTATCCGCCAGCGCGGCAAAAATAAGGATCAACCGCCGCCAGGAAAAGTCCCTCTTAAGCCCGCTCCGCAGAGCGCTGATTCCGGAAGGATTATGCGCGCCGTCGAGCAGGAAAAGCGGCCGATCACAAAGGATTTCCATCCTGGCTTCCCAGTGCGTTTTTTTCAATCCGGCATAAATTGCTTCAGAATCCACCACAAAGCCGTTTTCCTCAATGATTTCAAAAACAGCCAGCGCCAGCGCAGCATTGGACAATTGATACTCGCCCCGCAGCGGAACAGTAAGACCGTTTAATCTCTTCTTCATTCCATGATAGTCGGCCAGACCGTCCTTTCTCCTGACCATCTTAAAATCCTTTCCCATCCGGCATAAAACGGCTTTATTCTGACGACAGACAGAAGTCAATGTCTGCACAACCTTCTGTTGTGTGGCACCGGTAATACAGATACCTGCCGGTTTTATGTGCTGTCTAACGCCCGAACCGGGATTTTTGTCCCGTTGACGACAATCCGTTCACGAACATCCACCAGATGGGGTGATGTATAAAGCCCTACCCGGCGGCTGGACTGCTTCATAATGGAAGCCACCATCGCGGCAGTAGAACCCTTGCCGTTGGTGCCTGCCACAAGGATCGTTGGGTAGTCGTCCTGAGGATTGCCGAACTTCGCGAGAAGCCCTTTCATCGCATCCAGACCGAAGCGCATGACATCAATGTTCAGACTGGAAAGATAATCCCCACAATTAAATTTTGTCATGGAAGTACCGATACCTTAGATCCGAATGATCTGCCCATCTTCAAGATATGAATGGCTTTGCTTGAGACAACCAATATTTTCTGCCGTTTTCTAAATATAAATTATCAATAAAATAATATTATATCCCGGATATGATCCAGGCGGGAGTCTGAATAGCTGTTCTTTTAATCTCAGTACCGCGGCGAGCGTTCCCGCATTCATCAGGACATTATTCTCCAGCAGAAAACGTTGTATTGTGATGAGACCGCTGTGAGTCATGGCAACCCAATTCATGTATTTTCATCTATAGACCTTGCCTTATGGAATACCCGAATAAGTTAGCGTGAAACTACCATACCTTCAGCAGGCAGGCAACGACTTTATCATGCACCGGACATCGTTCAAGAATGAAGCTCCCCGCTGCGCCATGGGGGATTTTGCAAAGAGCGTCGCTAAAAAACATCCCACCTTCATGAAGATGTCAAAATGAGGCTTCATATCAACTTGAATCGTGCTCAAATTTATTGTAAAGTACCAAGTACAACTACAAACCTAAAGCAAGCCGCAGAGGTATTATACCTTCCGCGTCACGAAATTGTTTTTCGAAAAAAAGCCGGTGAATTTTGAAAAATCTGTCTGCAAGACAGTCGTATATTTCGGAAGAACCGTGCTACAATTGATAAGCACTCTTCGTCAGGCGTGAAGCGTCCCGGAGATTTATCCATGCAGGTTTTTTATAGTAGTTTTTAGAAAGGAGATCATGATTATGCCGAATGTCAGCGCTGAAGTAACCAATTATCAGTATGAGTTTCGGGCCATGAATGCGGAAAATGCCGCATTCCTGTATTTGTATGATGCGGAGAACAAACTTCTGTGCATGGCGGCATTCGTGGACAGGACCGGTCCCCTGCCGGGCCCCAGACAGGGAATCAATGGTACGGTTTTCCTAAGTTTTCACCGTTCAGATCTTTCTTCCTTCACGGACATGCTGCGCAATGAAAAACCCGTGATGTTTAACTGGTCAGCAGACAACCAATCGGCACAGATCACCACAGGCAAAGAGCCGGTGGGTGAAGAAGAAGGTATGCACATCGCATCGTTCTTTGCCGTGAAAAGGCCGGCTGTCCGAAAAAGCAAGAGAAAGACAGCCGCAACAAGAAAAACGAAAAAATAGACCGCACAAAAAATGCAAATCATCGGGGCCATGAATGCTGTCGGTTTTGTTTTAATCCCGCTCACAAGGGACGAGCGTTAATTCTCCGTAGCTTACTGCGATATAATAACGTTCATTTCATGCTTCGACAGCTTTCTGCGATGTGGGTTATTCGCAATGATTACAACATTCCCGGTTACAGTCATATCCATATGTTTTTCTATAATTTTTAGTTTTAATCATTGCCTGCGCACAGGTTTTCCATCCGGTGTTTGGCAAGCTCTTACTCGGGTCACAATTGAAATGTGGTCGGTCTGACTCTCTGGTGGATTCCCTATTATCACCTTGACAATTTCAGTTGAAATGATGAAAATATAACCAAGATATTTGGATATTGGGTTGTAAAAATGAGTAATTTTTGAACTAATCATTCAGGACCGGCCTACGGGAAAGGAGGAGATATTTATTATTCGAAATTGACCCGAAAACTTGCTTTCAATTACAAAACCGGTAACCGGCATTTTCTGAAGTATCTGCTTTCGATTTCTAGCATTCATACGCATACGATAAATCCGTCAAGATAATCTGATGTTACATAATACGGGATTGCACATAATCCTGTTTTTTGATTCTCCTGTAAACCAGAATTCGCTGAAGATATGTTATTTCATTATTCGGCATTTCAACAAATGTAACAGGCATGAAAATGAAAGGAGACATATTATGGACAAACTACATCTTTCGCAAAAAGAAGAAGGTGAGCTTTTAACGATTCTCGAAAGGTATCTGCCCGATCTCAAACTTGAAATTGCAAATACGGACCGCAAGGAATTTCGCAAAGAGCTGCAGGAGCGTGAGGTGTTCATGGTAGAACTCATTAGCCGCCTGCAACACTGATCGTTTTTAACGCAAACGTTATCAGACTCAGCAAGGGTCCAATAAAACAGCTTCAAAGCTATTTTCTTGCAAGTGTTGTTTTGCGTTCATATTTCAGTCTTCATTACAGCGGTATACACTGGTACATTTGCCGGCAGAAGTTCGTTCGACAAACGCATGTCTTCAGAGGAAAGAGACTTTAGAAAAAAGGGGGAAGAACCATCAGGTTCTCCCCCTTTTTTAAAGAAAACATCTTTCACATGCACAGTACCAGCATCCGAATACTCTTCTGCTTATTCATTCATCGCGTATTCACCGTTTAAAACGGAAACATACTTTTCCCAAACTTTGTTGTACTGCTCGGGATTAGGGACTGCCTTAATAAGCATAATCTTCGTGCAGTAGGCCCGCTGCTCGTCCTTGGTAGTGTGGTTTCCGTAAATCTGCAGGGCAAAGTGCGCAAAGTCCCGCACCATGAAATCGAAGATCTGGTTGAGGATATCTGCATCAAGTCCGTCGAACTTCGCCTGTTCGAGGATGAGCTGGCCATACACCACGATAGAGAACATCTCTCCTACCGGCAGCGAGAAGGTGGGGTCCATATCCTGTACATTGTCCGGTCCTGCCTTTTCCAGCATCTCCTTGAAGATCTCGATCTGCTTGATGAAGGTGGCCACATTCGGCAGGCCTTTGTTGGCTTCAAAAACAGGCTTGTAGTCGTGGAACTGAACCTTGCCCAACCCCTTGGTAGGGCCCTGGTTGAACAGGAACAAGTCATCCTTGAGCGAGAAGTCAGGCACCACAGGGGCATACTCCGCCGGGTTAAAGAAATAGTTTTTGATGAACTTGCGAATAAGCTGTACGTTCACGTGAACCGTACCCTCAAGCTTTGACGGTCCGCGCACATCTGCAGCCGCCATGTGAAAAACGGTGTCTTTCTCGAAGCCCTTGGCAGCAATCACATCCCAGAGCAGATTGACCACTTCTTCAGACTGCAGGGTCACCTTCATTTTGCTTGTGGGGTTATACAACAGGTAGCGGCGGTCATTTTCACCTGCGCCCCGGAAGTAGTCGGTTGCACGTCGCTGATAGATTTTCATTCCCAGCAGCCGAAGCCAGGCATCCATGAAGTTTTTGCGAACATGCGGCATGTCCGTTACTTTCAAGCCATAGAGGATACGGTTGGAAGCGTGCGTAATGGCCTCATAGAAGCAGTGCTCGGCAATGCCGATGGAGGCAGGGCCGATGTTGAACTTACCGACGTTGACGGTGTTCAGAGCGGAATCCCACGCATGGGGCCCGCGGGAGAGAATATCGTCTTCGGTGATCGGGTAATCATGCAGCGCGAAGTTGGACACATACTCCTGGTGGGAGATGACATTTTTCTTCAGCTCGTAAGCCTTGTTGAGGTAGTTGGTAACAAAGAAAGTGTAGTCATCCGTGCCGTCCTTGATCTTGCCAAGGGTGGAAACCATCTCGGCTTCATTGCCGTTGCCGATGTAGTATTTTTCTCCATTGGCTACCCAGGTGCCGTCACCCTTGGGCGTCAGACTGGTCTCCGTAGAGTAAATATCAGCACCATGTGTTTTTTCGGACAGACCAAAGGCGAAGATTGCTCCTTTTTTGAGCAAATCGGCAGCCTTTTTCTTGGCCTTCTCATTGGGACTCATCCAGATGGGGCCCAGTCCCAGGATGGTCACCTGGAAGCAGTACCAGTAACCCAGACCGTAGAAGGCCAACAGTTCGCTGTATTCACTGTTGCGCGCCGTGTCCCAGCGGGCATCAGGGTCACCCCCGGCATACTGACTGGGTGTGAGAAGTTTAGCGAAAATCTGTTCTTTGCCAATGAAATCGACGAACTCACGGTACCAGACTTTCTTGTTGTAGTCGTCGAGGAGTCTCGTTTTGCCCATTTTCTCAAAAAAGGCGATGGTCTTGTTCATGATGGCCTTTGAGCCTTCGTCGGCCATGAGACTCTTATACTTTTTCGGCTGCACTAAATAATTCATTTCTAACTCCTTTCAGATTAACACGATTATTTTATATGACCTTTGTGACAATATCTCCAAAATCATGGGGAATCTTTATCTTTTTTTAAAAAAAGTCGCTACAGTTTTTTTATCACATTGAATCGGCTTGTTGAAAAAGACGTCTTGCTCCGCCGGTCATAAACCTCTGTCACTTGAATCAGCTTACCAATGCAGGCATCCCAAGACTCCAGTGTTTTTCAGATGATATCATCCATTCATGTTGCCTCAACTTTGCAAAAAGGCTCCGTTGAAACGTTTCATGCTGTTACTTTTCATGCACCCCTTTCGCTCCACATTTTTCTCAGGGCTTCATCGGGAGCAAAAGCTCTGGTCCGATATGCTCTCTGTGCGGTCAGGGCTTCGTAAACATCGGCAATACGAAGAATTTTCCCGATAAGACTTATTTTATCCATAAAAATCGTCCTGGGATAGCCGCTCATATCGGGATTCAGGTGGTGTTCAAAAGGACCGAGGATAATCCTCGATCGCAATTTATGAGGCGCATTCAGCCTGAGAATTTTCCTGACACCGATCAGGGGATGCGCCTTCATTTCATCCCATTCCCCCACACTGAGCTCTCCCTGCTTGTGCAGAACATCCTTCGAAACGCCAACTTTCCCCAAATCGTGTAAAAGCCCGCAAACAGAAAGATACTCGAGGGAAATATCAGACATATTTATCTGTCTGCCAAGACATGTCGCCAGCAGGGCAACATTGACAGAATGCGTGTAAGTGTAATCATCATAGTCTTTTATGGACGCCAACCCGAGCATCAACGAATTGTCATCCCTGACCAGATCGACAATGTTCTGAGCCAGACGCCTTGTCTTTCGAACACCTACAATTCCCTTGCATGCTTTTTGCGCTACTTCCCGCACGGCATCCACGGCATGAATATAAGTGCTCCGGGCTTTCTCATAGCGCTCCTCCTCCAGGCTCGCCTCCTTATCGGCCAATTCTTCATCCTGTTTGCGGATCACCTGAAGCCATGAAAATCCATGCTCCAGCATTTTGTCTTCAAGCCAGGCGGGCGGATCATCGGACATTACCGAATCATTAAGCAGACGGATCATTGCCACAAATTCTTCGGTCGATACATTTCCGGATGCATTTAAAAATATGATCTGTCCGATGTTTCTTTGAGTGAAATAGGCCACCATGCCATTGACGACACTGGCCAGATCTCTCCGATATTGAAGTCTTTCCCCGCGGATATGAAACCTTCCCCGCCATAGATGAACGTTGATATCACCGCCTCCGGCCAGGGTATCGATCACTCCCTTTAATTCCCCGACTCCCTTTCTGATCAATTGATTATTTTCCCGATAGATTCGAACGGTATTAATCAGACGATACAGAAACTTCATGAATTCCTGACCGGCGCGCGCCAATGATGAATGTGGATCAGACATGGCTACCGGCCTCCTTTGTTTTTCTGATTTTCCCTGCTGATATCCCTGAAAACACTTCGCAGGCTGGGATGCAGTGAACGGCGGGCCTTATCCAGCAGTTGTTCTGACTCAGGTATTGCTAAAGCTTCCAGCGCAACGGCAGCGCCTTTTCGATATAATGCCCTCCAAAATCCCGGCATCCATTTCCGGCGCAGCAGTGTCTCACGAAGATAAGGAATAGAATTTAAAGACCCGCAGCGTCCCAGCGTTTTGAAACAAACCATAACATGATCCGCCTGGTCTTTTTGAAAAGTTGTGTTTTTGAGGTACGACAGGAACATCTCTTCTGTTGCGCTGTCGCGCTTTTTCCCCAATTGCCTCATCACCAGACGGCGGACTACCTCATCAGGGTCATCAATCCACTTGAAAACCTCCCTCATCGGGACGAGGCTACGATCCATAATCGCTCTGATCGCCTTTTCACGAATAAGTGGCGAATCACGGTGCAATAGTTTCATCAGACAATGCAGGGATTTTTCGTTCTCCAGCTGAACAATGACGGGAATCAGCCTTTCCACAAGTTTATCATCTGAATCATTGAGCAAATCTTCCAGCGGGCGCATATTCTTTCCGGCGAGGGTGATTATGGCATCGGACAAAATCTGCTTATGTCTTTGAGATGCTCCATCGGCAAGCAGAAGTGCCAGCGGATGGATGGCTTGCGGGTCAAGATATTTGAAAATCTGTTCAAGAATATCCGTCTGTACCGCATTGATATGATTCCATGTCTGCAAAATAGGCGACAGGGAATCAACATCGGATGCATTATGAAAAAAGTTTTCAGCAATGGGCACTGCCCAGGGCATTTGCTTCCTGTATTGCTCGACAATCTTTCGCAGTCCCCAGACAATTTTAAGAGATATGTCAAATTCTTCCCGGGCAAGGGTCCCGGTAAACTCTTCGGATAAAACCTCCAGAATGGTCCGGAAACTTTCTTCATCACGATAAAGGAGAAGAATGTCAAGCAGTGCATTCACATACGATGAAAAATCGGCTTCTTCCTCATAGCGAATCATTTCCTGCAGTTGTTCCTGTTCCTGCTGGCTTAAAATCAGCTGAACCGGATCAATTTCCGGTTGCCGGGCATACGGTTTCTCGCCCAGATTCTTTTCTCTTGGTTCTGTTAAGTCAGGCTCTGCCTTGAACAAGGAAATACTGTCTTTCATCTCCCCATCGGCATTAACAAAAAAATCCGCAACATCATATTGAATGTGTGAGAATTGTGCTTCCCAGATGTTGGTCACGATATCGCCTTCCGGTTCAGATGACAATATCATGTGTTGATTAACGATCGTTAAAAAACTTTTTATTTCTTCGGGATCAATTCCCTGTGTGAATTCGATCCATTTTATCCCATCGCGAAAAAGCGTGAAGGGCATTGTTCCTTCTTCGTG
Source organism: Deltaproteobacteria bacterium HGW-Deltaproteobacteria-1 (assembly GCA_002840635.1). Lineage (GTDB taxonomy): Bacteria > Desulfobacterota > Syntrophia > Syntrophales > Smithellaceae > UBA8904. The sequence continues at coordinate 4,659 of PHBN01000059.1, read as the reverse complement.
AGGCCCCGAAGAAATCTCTTCATCCAATGAAACAATCCGGTTTCTTTCAATCTCAAGTCTTAAATATCCGTACTTTTGAAGATAAGTTTCGAGTTTCTGGTGAAACTGTTTTATCGATTTAGCCGGAATGCTATGGCCTGATGGATAAAGAGAAAGATTCTTGCTTGCCAGAAGCATCCCTGCATATACTTTTCTGGTTTCTTTCAAGACATCTTCCTGAAAAAATTTCCCCGGTTCCAAGGGCATTTTATCCTGAGCACTCATAAACTGGCCATCAATTGAACAAATTTGAAAATTCTATTTTACCTTGGCATAATTGCCAGGTACAATTAAAGTTATTAAGAGGAAAGTTAGGTAGTCAATTTTTTACACGTAAAAAAAGACACACGGTCATTTTACATCCCGTTGTATTAAGCCCGGCATACGGCCTGATTCCTATCCCCAACATCATAAGCCGTTAAGAATAAGGTGACCTTAATTACGCCACAAGACTCAATTTAAATAACACAGTTTTGCTTAAACGTCCACATTCAGTATTTCCCAACCCTACTATGGCACTAACCGGGTTTTTCAAATCCGCGAGTAACGACTTTCATGTATTATCGTTATAATTGTTTTTCATTATTGCAAATATCAAATCTTTTGAAACCCGAGATATACTGAATATGATCGTGATTGTATGTCTAGTTCCCTTCTTTATCTTGCCTTTTTTCAGCTAACAAACTCTGCCAGGTATGCCGTTCAAGAAAAGAGCCCGGCACATTTTGTTCCATTTCTTCAAATAAATGAAAAGGCACGGCAAAAGTCATGAAATTCGGATCACCCAGCTGTTTACGGACATACAATCGTGCAGACAAATCCGTCATACCGACAACAGCACGGGGACTGGGCGATTTCAATTCGTGATAAGGATAAATGCCAATAGTCTGACACCCTGCAGCAAAGGGCATAATCACGTTTTCATTATCGCCCCGTCCGTAATTGGCCAGCACCGTAAGTGCGGAGAGCTGATCAGGATTCACAAAGAAGATGACCACCTGGGGTTTTTCCCTCGACAAATCCACATCAGACAATGGTTTGAACACGACGAAGGTGTGTGGAATTTCCATCATCGGTAAAACATCAATAAACTTTCGGACGCCGTCGGGATTTTTAATATAGCATTCGCCGTGCAGAAAATTATCATGGCTTTCTTTGGTCATAAAAGGCTTGATCTTTTCGGCAATCTCTGAACCTCCGAGACGTGTGGCATTTCCCGAAGACAGAAAATGACAGAATCCTTCTTCTCCGCCGGGAAAATTTTTATACTGATTACCGAATCCCAACCCGACACCGCCGCCAAAGCAACCAAAAGTTTTTCTATCGGCCACTGCGGGTTTCCCCTTGGCGGCATGGGCAAGCAGCCACATCACGCACCCCCACCTGCCTTCGGAAAACTGCATGGCTCCTTCGGGTTTGTCATCGGACCACAATAGCGCAACCGGCTGGTATTGAAGATGAGTGGCTTTGGCGATTTGACTATCCATTTTCAGACCCTCCCAAGAATGCACTGAATTATACTTTTTGATTTTTAAAAAATAAAGAGTCTTTTATGCAGAAACACGTCAGATATGCACAGGCTGTTGCCCAAATATCCTTTTCGCTTGCCTAAAAGCGTTTTGAATAAATCTAAAGCTTGCGAACGGTAATGACAAAACTCGCGGCTCAAACAGTTGTCATTACTGATCTTTCGCTGCGCTTTGATTCAAGAGACAAAACGCTTTCAATGGCCGCTTAAAGGGATATCGTTTGGGCAACAGCCCATACAGGGATGAAAATCTTGTCAAGCTAACCTTTGTTCGCCGGGAAAAATAATAAGACTTTGGTTCCCTTGCCCATCTGGCTTTCGATTTCCATCCTTCCGCCGTGAGCAATCATCAGGTGCTTGACGATGGAAAGACCTAGCCCCGTGCCGCCCAGTTCGCGGGAACGGGTCTTGTCGACACGGTAAAAGCGTTCACCTAGGCGTTGAATTTCTTCCCGGGGAATGCCGATACCCGTATCGCTGATGGTTAACACCACGTTTCCTTCTTTTTCTTCGGCGTCAATCGTGATGAGACCGCTATCCGGCGTGAACTTTACAGCATTATCCAGTACATTAACCAGCACCTGACTTAGCCGATCGCGATCCGCCTTAATCTGCGGAAGATTTTGCGGCAACCGGTTTTGAATCTGGATCGTTTTCGCCGCCGCCCTCGCATCCAGAAGAGAAATCACGTTCTCCATCACATCCGGAAGTGCAAGCTCTTCAAAACGAAGAAGAACTTCGCCCAGCTCGATCTTCGAAATAGTCATCAAATCTTCGACCAGACGATTGAGGCGCCGGGCCTGATTGAGGATGATATCGATGAACCGTTTTGCATCCTGCGGACGATCCAGTGCGCATTCCTGAAGCGTTTCCAGATACCCGATAATGGCAGTAAGCGGCGTGCGGATTTCATGCGTAACATTGGCAACAAAATCCGTCCGGATGCGTTCGAGTTTTTTCAGGCGCGTCACATCGTGAAACACGATCATGGTCTTTTCTTCACCCGGAAGCCCCTGAACCTCGGACAGGCTGACACTCATAATGACGGGATCGGCCCCGCCCAGAGCAATTTCCCTCGACGCACCGGTCTTTGTATTCTTAAAGCTCTGAAAAGCGTTTTGCAGTTCAACATTGCGGAAAGATTCCAGAAGCGTCTTGCCAAGAAAGTCCTCGTACTGCCCCGAAAGAATACCCGCTAGAGAGGGACTTAGAAATTCGATGCGTTCCTCGCGGTTCAGGATCAGAACCCCTTCGTTGATGCTGGTAAGGGCGGTCATCAATTTACTTTTCTCTTCGTTGGCGAGTTGGATCTTGTCCTGGAGCTCCTCGACCAGATAATTGATGTTTTCCGCCAGCGTTTTTGTTTCATCGGTTGTCTGCAGCCTGAGAAATCCCACGGGGAGGCCCTGCCGAAGTCTCTGTGTAAATTCTTCCATTATGCGAATCGGCTCGGATAAACGCCATGCAAAAAACAAGGCCACCAATAAAGACACTATCGCACCGATGATCATTGCAAGGAAAATGGACTGATAAACCTGCTCAACCGCGCTCCGGACATCATGCAGCGGACGGGCCAGGCGGACATAGCCGCTGATTTTTTCTCTGTCTTTAATGACGATAGCCACGTAAAGCATATCCACACCCAGCGTGCTGCTGTAGCGGACGGCTCTGCCTGTCCCCCGCAGCCTGGCTTCCTGAATCTCCGGACGATACCGATGGTTCTCCAGCCCGGCGGTCTCTTTTTCCGAATCGGCAAAGACAACACCCTGCGCGTCCACGAGTGTCACGCGAGACTGTGAGATTTTGCTGATGACCTGAAGTTGTCCGGAAATGGCCTGCGGCGTGTTCAGATCGACAAGTTCCGCGTAATGCATCAATTCCTGTTCGATTCTGGCTGTAATAATTTCATCCACCTTATCTTTAACCAGCAGATGCAGGACAAAGAAAGACAGGCTGATAATCACCAGATAGGAAAAGAATATTTTGAGAAACAGATTACGCTTCACACGATCTCCTTACTCCAACATATTACAGGTCCGATGGCGTACACATTCACCGGTTACCATATAGGTGACCATATCGGCGATTCCTTTGGCGTGATCGGCAATCCGCTCCATATTTTTGGAGACCTGCATGACCAGCAGGGCCCGGTGAATGTTATTGGAATCCTCCATCATGAAGGTCAGGAGTTCCCGGAATATCTGTTCATTGAGGTCATCAATGACCTGTTCCACCCGCCGGACTTTTTCCGCCTGTTCCAGATCACTTTTCACAAAACTGTCCAGAGAATCTTTAATCATGCCTCCGACCAGATCAACCATACGCGGCAGATCGATATAAGGCTTGAGTTGCGGCTCTTCATTGAGCAGCATGGCCTTTTCGGCAATATTCACAGCCATATCCCCAATGCGCTCCAGATGGCCGGTAATTTTAATGGCGGTTGTGATAAAGCGTAAATCAATCGCCGTGGGCTGGCGCAGCGCCAGGATTTTGATACAGCGCTCTTCCAGATCGGTGTCCAATCGATCAATTTCATCATCATCCCGGATAACCTCACGGGCAAGCTCTGTATCACGGTTGGACAGGGACTTCATCGCTTTGCGGATGGCAGTCTCAGTCAGCGCCCCAAGATAAATAATGCCGTCCTTGATCGCCTGCAGCTCTTTTTCATAGTGCAAACTGGTGTGTCGCTTTTCTTCCATTATCCTCCTCCAGCCGAAAACACTCAAATTTTTAAAGGTATAAAAAATACCCTTTACGGTGCCGGGGTATTTTCCAATGTCGTCCCCTCATCCGAACCTACCTGTTATATAATCCTCCGTCTGTTTGACTTCGGGTTTAGTGAATATTTTCTCCGTTTTGTTATATTCAATCAAGTTCCCGATGTAAAAGAAAGCGGTTTCATCGGAGATACGAGCCGCTTGCTGCATATTATGAGTAACAATGATGATTGTATAGTCTTTTTTCAGCTCTTCAATTAATTCTTCAATCTTGGCGGTGGAAATAGGATCGAGCGCTGAGGTCGGCTCATCCATGAGCAGGACATCCGGTTTCATCGCCAGCGCACGGGCAATGCAGAGCCGCTGCTGCTG
>PHBN01000376.1 GCA_002840635.1 Deltaproteobacteria bacterium HGW-Deltaproteobacteria-1 | reverse complement strand
ATTTTCCATCGTCCAACTGGCACAGACCACCATGAGAAGCGAAGTCGGCAAGATCGATCTGGATAAAACCTTCGAAGAACGAACCACTATAAATTCCGCAATTGTCAGCGCCATCAATGATGCCTCCAGGACCTGGGGCGTTAAAATCCTGCGCTACGAAATCAAGAACATCCGGCCTCCGGAGAATGTTCTGAACGCCATGGAAAAACAGATGCAGGCAGAACGAGAAAAACGCGCGGTCATTCTGGAATCGGAGGGTCAAAAGCAGTCGGCAGTCAACGTGGCCGAAGGCCAGAAGCAGAAAGTCGTGCTGGAATCAGAAGCGGCGCAACAGCGGCAGATCAATGAAGCCAATGGCCAGGCGCAAGCCATCCGCGCGGTCGCCAGCGCAACGGCTGACGGTTTGAAAGCGGTTGCGAGTTCCGTTCAGATTCAGGGCGGCATGGAAGCGATACAGCTTCGCGTGGCGGAAAAACTGGTTGAACAGTTCGGTAACCTGGCAAAACAGGGAAATACCATGATTCTTCCAGCCAACTTCGGAGACATTTCCTCTCTGATCGCCACAGCCATGAGCGTTGTGAAACAGACAAAATAAATTTCAGCAGGCGGGCGGAAATACTTCCGCCCGCTGTCTTTTTGTTATGCAGCAAAATCTCATCACCCTCCCCCGTACCCCGGTCAAAGGTATTTATTTTTCCCGCCGTTTGTGATTAGATCAGACATCTGCGTAAAGATCCTTGACGCGGCGGAGCAGCCCAGAACTGATCGACCTGGTGAATCATTTACGTGCACCGTTATCGATCAGCGATCCCCGGCAGATCAAAGGCACATCGGAAAAAGACCTGTACAAAATCCTCGCGTACAGCTCACAAGTGGGCTGCTATATTTTACAGAACAGGCGATTTCAGTTCATCAATTCCCACTTCCTGGAATATACGGGCTATACGGAAGACAAGATGCTCAAAATAAATCCGTCTTCTCTCATTCTACCGGAAGACCGGCGAAAAACGGCCAAAAACGCGATCATGATGCTCAAGCAGGAGCGCTTTTCACCCTACGAATTCCGTATTGTCACAAAAGACGGGCAGATCAAATGGATCATGGAAACCGTCATGTCCATTACCTACAAGGGGAAGCGGGCCATTCTGGGCAATTCCATGGATGTGACCGAGCGTAAGGAGGCAAGCCGCCGACTCGAGGAACTCGAAGCCCTGGAATCCTCCATTCTCGATGCAATTCCCCAGGCGGTCGTCGGCCTGCACGAGCGGCGAATTAACTTCGCCAATCATGCGGTGAAGGTCATCTTCGGATGGCATCGTGAAGAACTCATCGGCAAGAGCATTAAAATGATCTACCGCAATGCAAAAGAAGCAGAAATAATTGGCGATCTCTTTTATTCCAGGCTGGAGCACCAGCGAACATTTGAAACGGAATTCCCCTGTCTGTGCAAGGACGGGCGGGAAATTCTCTGCCGGATAAAGGCTTCCCGCATCGGGGAAAAGCTTCGCGAAAAGCGTATCGTCGTCACGTATGAAGATATCACAACGGAAAAAAAGGTGCAGGAGGACCTTGAGCGATCACGTCAGGAACTGCGCAACCTGTCCATTCATCTCCAGTCGGTGCGCGAGGAAGAAAGAACCCTCGTTGCTCGGAAAATTCATGACGAACTGGGGCAATCGCTGACGGCGTTGCAGATGGACCTGTCCTGGCTCTCGGGACGGCTTCCGGCAGACAGTCAAATCATCCGGGATAAAACCCGGAGCATGTCGGATCTGGTTGATGCCACCATTGAAAGCGTTCACAACATCACGACCGACCTCCGTCCCAGCCTGCTGGATGATCTGGGACTTCCGGCGGCCATCGAATGGCAGGCCGCAGAATTTCAAAAACGCTTCGGCATCCGCTGCCACGCCCATATCAAATGCGCAAACAACAGTATCGACAAGGCACTGGCTACGGACATCTTCCGTATTTTTCAAGAAGCGCTCACCAATATCGCGAGGCACGCCAAAGCTACGGTCTGCAAAGTCAACCTCACCGGCAACGAAAAGGAACTTTGCCTGGATGTGACGGACAACGGAATCGGCATCACTCAATGGCAGGTGGACGATCCCCAAGGAACTTTGCCTGGATGTGACGGACAACGGAATCGGCATCACTCAATGGCAGGTGGACGATCCCCGCTCCTTCGGAATGATCGGCATGCGGGAACGAGCCCATCTCTGGGGCGGCGCGGTTCACGTCCGCAATGTCAAGCCGTCCGGAACAACGGTAAAGGTGCTGATTCCAATCAAGTAAAGGAGAAAACAGATATGATACGCATACTGGTTGCCGATGATCACGCCGTGGTGCGTCAGGGTGTGATACAGATTCTGGCGGACGTTAAGGATATTCTGGTCAAAGACGAAGCGCAAAACGGCGCGGAGACACTGGATAAGGTTTTAAAATATGAATATGATGTTGTTCTGCTCGATATCTCCATGCCCGGACGAAGCGGTCTGGAAGTTCTAACGGATATCAAGGCCCAGCGACCGAAGCTGGCCGTCTTGATTTTGAGCATGCACCCTGAAGAACAATACGCGGTGCGGGCACTGCGCGCGGGCGCGTCAGGCTATCTCACCAAGGCCAGTGCTCCCCAGGAACTGATCGGCGCCATCCGCAAGGTGGCCAGTGGCGGGAAATACGTGACGGCGTCGCTTGCCGAAAAACTGGCCGACGAACTGGAAGTAAACACCGGGAAGCTGCCCCATGAGCGGCTATCCGACCGCGAACACCAGGTGATGCTGATGCTGGCGGGCGGAAAATCCGTTTCCGATATCGCCTCCGAACTCTGCCTGAGCGTCAAAACCATCAGCACCTACCGCACCCGTGTGATGGAGAAGATGGGTTTGAAAAAGAACGCCGAACTTACCCTTTACGCTGTCCACAACAAACTCATCAACTAAGGAAGAACGTATTACGAGATCCCGCAATCACAACAGCCACTGCCTGATCTGTTACCTGCGACGGGAAATCTGTATCTGCCCCATTCTGCCCACGGTGCAAACACGGGCGGAATTCGTGATCCTGCGGCATATCCGGGAGACCGGGCGACGGAGTAACACCGGCCGGTTAGCAGCGTTGTCAATGCCGAACTCACGAATTGTTTCCTGCGGAGGTGGCGATCGCATTGGGCTTTCGCCCTTTGATGATGAATTGTTGAGCGCTCCGGGAACGTGTCTCCTGTGGCCGGATGGCACCGGCATGACCTTGGATATGGATCAGACGCCGCCTGATCGGGTAGTGGTTCTGGACGGGACATGGCGCCAGGCTCGCCGGTTGTATAACCGCATGCCGGTGTTGCGGACGATACCCAAATTGGTTCTGCCTGCGCCCACGCAATCCAGGGACCGGCTGCGCGAGCAACATCGCTTAGATGGAATGTCAACCCTCGAAGCCGTCGCTGCGGCGGTTACCATGATTGAGGGGGCCTGCGTGGCCGAGCCGCTGGAAAGACTGTATGATGAAGTGGTCCGGCGCACCGTCGCTTTGCGCTGGGGAATCAAACCATCCTGATCGGGTGATAATTGGAATGCTCTTCACTGCTTACAAAGATCAAGAGAAAATTGGGCATAGTTGTCCTTACAATTAAGTATACTGTTCACGGAATTACCCCGAAAATTAAAACATAGATGATGGATTTATCCCGTGATGTTCTTCCTCTTCTAAGGAAGATGTCAAGTATCTTCTTTTAATCGTTTCGTTAAAGCTGAAAATGGTTGTGGTGGCA
>PHBN01000375.1 GCA_002840635.1 Deltaproteobacteria bacterium HGW-Deltaproteobacteria-1 | reverse complement strand
GAAACAGGGTGTGGAATTCCGGTATTTCGCAGGCACCAAGTCGTTTGGAACAATCTATGCGGACTATCTGGAAGACAACAAAAGCGTTAATGACACGTTTGGAACGACGCAAAACCGTGACTGGCAGGGCATGCATCGTCGCTGGTCTTATTATATCAATCATCAGACCACTTTTGATCCGCAATTTTATATCCGGACGGATTTACGCCGTGTTTCCGATTCCTGGTATTTCCGTGATTTCAATTCCCATAATTATTATTTGACGAATTACGCTGCTACGGAGGACGACCCGTTTCGAAAAGTTCCTTTTCTGGCAAACGAGTCTCTGCCGTTTCTGGAATCATCCGCGCGCCTGTTTAAAGGATGGAATAACTACAACATAATGGCGCGCATAAGTTCCGTGGACAATTTTACAACGGCCAATAATGAAGGGACATTGCAAAGGTACCCGGAAATAATTTTCACCGGCATTAAACAGCGTGTTTTTTCCACACCGCTGTATCTGGAATTCGAGGGCAATTATGACTATTTTTATCGGGGCGAAGGTCAAAAAGGGCATTATCTTGATTTTGCGCCAACGCTGTCCCTTCCTTTTGCGGTTTCCAAATACGCAAAGATTATCCCGCAAATTAAGCTGAGAGAACTTTACTGGAATCGTGACGATTCGGGAGCTGATTCTGAAAACCGAAGCGGCGACCGAACGATTTATAATGCAGGTGTGTCCGCCAGCAGCAGGCTTTCCCGTGTCTTTAACATCAACATTCAGAACTGGGAGAAATTAAGACATGAAATCAAACCGGAAGTATTTTACTCCTACATTCCGGAAATCCGTCAAAATAATCTTCCCGATTATTTGCCGCGGAATTACACGCTGCTGGATAGTTTTCTACCTAATGATATATTCAGTGCAAACGGTCTGCAGCAACAAAACGCGGTTGCGTGGGCACTTACCAATACGCTGACTGCCCGGGTAAAAAGTAAAAATGGCGAGCGCAGTTACCTGGAAATATTGCGTTTCAAACTGTTTCAGGTTTATGACATTCACGAATCCAGAATAGATTTGAGTGATTCAACCATGGAAAGTCGTCCCCTGTCGGATCTCGGCATGGAAGTTAATTTCCAACCGCACCCCTACGTTTCCTTTCAGGCCCGCAACCGATACAGTCCCTACAGCGGTTGGAAAGAGATGAACTACGATCTGAGCCTTAAAGACTGGCGCGGCGACAGACTGATATTTGGTTACCGCTATACGCTTGATTCTATCGAAGAGATCAATGCGGATTTGAGAGCGGTCATTACAGACCACCTGACGGGCAGGTTTGTTCTCCGCCTTGATCGTTTCAACAACCAGACGGTGGAAACCACCGTCGGACTTTTTTATTCAAAACAATGCTGGGGTGTGGGGGTGGATTATACCAGAACGCACGACGATGAAAACGTTATGCTGAAAATATCATTGGCCGGATTAGGTATGTTAGGGATTTAATGATATTTTTCACTTGTATGACTTAAAAGAGCCTTTTTTCCATTACCAGGTCTGATCCATAATAAATTACCATTTGATTCAAATATTTTCCTTGACAAACGGAAGGGAATTGCATAGTTTGCATCTTTAAATTTTTAGTAAAGTGACGGTTTATTATGAAAACATTTTCA
>PHBN01000058.1 GCA_002840635.1 Deltaproteobacteria bacterium HGW-Deltaproteobacteria-1 | reverse complement strand
CATAACCCTTCTTTTCAAAGTCGTAATAATATTTCCCGTCTGCCTTGGTTGCATAGAACGATTCACAACCTTTCTTCAGCATCTCTTCGACTTTCTTGGGAACTTTCAATTTCAGTTTCTTCATGACTTCGATGGCTTCTTTGACGCCAACGGCATCCCATGCCTCGAAGGGACCCAATTTATTATTGTAGCCCCACTTCATGGCGTTGTCGATGGCCATGATGTCATCGCAGATTTCACCGATCCGATTAGCCGAATAGATGAAGGTTTTGCATAAATAGGCACGTGCGAAATCGCCGGCCTTGTCATCTGCGTTGAACACATGCTTAATGGAGTCGGCTACGTTTTCCATCTTTTTCGCGGCGGAAATAGAATCAAACTTCGGCTTACCGGCGGGAACATATTCCATCGTGTCGATATCCAGCATCAACTTAACGGTCTTGCCGCTGGCATCCTTGGTCTTCTTGTAATATCCCTGCTTGGTCTTGTTGCCCAGCCATTTGTTTTCGATCATTTTCTCCAGGAAGGGTTCAGACTTGAAGGTATCCCTTGATTCATCGTCGGGAACGGCATCATATAGGTTTTTGCCAACATGGTATCCCACATCGAGACCGACGAGGTCCATCGTACCGAAGACGGCTGTGCCGGGATGTCCGAGAGCCTTGCCGACAATCGCGTCTACTTCGTCAACTTTCAGCTTCTTTTCCAGCATTAGTTTAATACAGTCGGACAGATCAAACACGCCGATGCGGTTGCCGACAAAGTTCGGTCTGTCTTTACAAATAACAACGCCCTTGCCCAGGGTTTCCTCACTGAATTTCACCATGAAATCCACAACGTCTTTATCTGTTTCCTCGCCGGGAATGATTTCCATGAGTTTCATGTAGCGCGGAGGATTAAAGAAATGGGTTCCCAGAAAACGTTTTTTCATAGCGGGGCCGAATTTTGCGCTGATGTCTTTAATCGGAATACCGGATGTGTTTGTCGAAACGATACAGGTCGGTTTGATCACTTTTTCCACTTTGGCAAAAAGTTCCTGCTTGATTTTAAGATTTTCGACAACAACCTCACAAATCCAGTCTACGTCGGCCAGCCACTTCAAATTATCCTCGAAGTTGCCGATAGTGACCATGGACGCGTTTTTCTTGCTGAAGAAACTGGCGGGTTTCGACTTCGTTACAGCGGCAAGACCGTTTGCCGCGAATCGATTTCGCCATGCAGGACTTTTTTCCGTCAGGCCTGCCTTCTTGTCAGCATCTGTCAGTTCGAATGGGATGATATCGAGCAGGTAGCACTCAATACCGGCATTGGTCAGATGAGCCGCGATGCCCGCACCCATGACTCCCGCACCTAAAACAGCCGCTTTTTTGATCTTAAATGACATTATTCTCCTCCTTCTCTTTGTCTAAATCTTTATACTTCATGCAATATTTCATGAACCGCTTCATCACCGGTTCATTGATTTACGATAGTGAGCCGATCACATCCCTTCTAAAATTGATTTCCAGAAGCGAACAACACAGTGCCTCAGGAAAGGCGGCAAGAAATTTTTTTGTCTGTTTCAGTGATAATGTGATGATAAAAAATGTGAGTTGCGATGAAAAAAATGTGGAATAAATAAAGCTGAATGTTTTTTTTAATATTACTACTGGTTTCCAAACATGAGTCCATGAATCGGAAAATATGGCAGTAATAACTTGAAACATTCCGTGGCTCCCTTTCCACAATAAAAAGAAGTCAAAAAAAACTATGGAAATTGATTTTTCCCTTCGAACATTCCGGGAATCAATTCCTGACACTCAGGGGAAAACATCTGCTGTGAAAAAACAATTATGTTTTTCCAAAACCCAAGACTGCTTCTGTTTCAGATTTCCTTCACTTACCATGGTCCCTGAGGGATAACTTTTCAGCCACCCTGTATATTCGGGTCAATTACTGACTAAAAGTCAATGTGAGTATTAAACTAAACAACGTTTGATGTCAAGGCAAATCATAACACCGTGTTATAATTTTGATGATCAATATAATAAAAAACTTCCGCTCGATAACGAAAGAATAATTTTATATTAAATTCGATATGTTATAATGATAAATGGTAAGTTGTAAAAAGAATGAACAACCGTCCCGTGAATAATCCGCTTAGCCTCAGCAGAAAAACCATCCCCTTCGTTAAAGGGATCAAGTGATCGGCGCTGCGCTGACAATAAACCCGGAATCAATAAATCTCATATTAATTTTCAGTATCAATATCCTTTCACTGATGGAATCATGCGATCTTCTAAATGGATTTTCAAGTAAATTCATGTATTATGACAAAAAATTTTTGGACAAATGATGATAAAAATAGTAAAAGTTTAAACACGTTAAAATATGGGAGTCCTCTTCGATGTTGTTTGATAAAACAGTTGCTGGTTGTTTGATAAAACAGTTGCTGTTGTTGTCCCCGCATATAATGAAGAAAAACAAATTGGTAATGTTCTGAAGACGATACCTCATTTTGTTGATCGCATAATTGTGATCAACGACTGCTCAAAAGACAACACTGCCAATGTTGTTTTGTCCTATATTAATGAGAAACGTGCAATTGGGAAAGTTATCAGGCAAGTTTCCAGTGCAAGCAACGGAAATGAATACGACAGAGCGGATAAAATGCTGAAAGAAAAGCGTGAACAGGATATACAACTTTATGCTCGTTCCGAAATAGCGAATGCTTATCCGGATACCGACCGGATCATCCTCATTAATCATTTAAAAAATAGCGGCGTCGGCGCGGCCATTGCCCAGGGATATAAATGGTGCCTGGATCACAACATTGATTGCACGGCCGTTATGGCCGGCGACGGCCAGATGGATCCATCTGAACTGGAAAAAATATGTACTGATACTCAGACCGGATACACGGCAATCTCTCTTGCCGCGTTAAACGCAATTAAAATCCATAAAATCTATCCCCGGTACGGAATGCCCAATGATCTGCTCGTTAAACTGAATATCGCCTTCTGTACCATCAAGGAAATCAAGATCAAACCGGTTTACAACATTGGCGAGACATCGAAAATGCAGGTGCCCAAAGTTATTCCCCTGATAGCATGGCTACTCTTCAAAAGCTTCTTTAGACGCCTGTGGGCAAAATACCTGTTCCGCGATTTTCACCCGCTTTTTCTTCTTTACCACTTCTCCATCCTGGTAGGAATCATGGCCCTGCCTTATGCCATCAAAGTTTTTATCCTCACACTTTCCGGGGAAACCGTTTCTCCCACAACGATGCTGGCATTTTTCTTTCTATTCACAAGCAGCTTTCAATCTCTTTTATTCGCCATGTGGATGGATATTCAAGACAATGAAAGGCTTTATAAGTCTTAATCATCTTCCCTTTTTTCAGAAATAATTTTCTTGACAATTATTTTGCTTTTGTTATAAGTAGAATAACTACTCATAATGGAGCATAAATGAACGACTTTTTTGCAGGGCTTATCACCTCAAAAACCAGAATCAATCTGCTTGTCCGCTTTTTCTTCAACCCGGGGACAAAAGCCTATCTACGCGAACTTTCTAAAGACCTAAACGTATCTTCCAACGCAGTTCGTGAAGAGCTGAACCAACTCACGAAGACAAAACTTCTCACATCGGAAAAAAACGGACGCAACGTCTATTACACAGCAAACAGCAAACATCCCCTCTTCCCGGAATTGAGATCCATGGTCAGCAAGGTCATGGGACTGGATCAGGTCATCGAAAGCATTATCACAAGATTGGGAGACCTGGAAAAAGCCTATATTATTGATGACTATGCTGATGGTAAGGATACCGGAATTATTGATCTGGTGCTGGTGGGGAACATCGATCATTATCATCTCAACGATTTGAGTATGAAAACTGAACGATATATCAAACGAAAGATTCGCTCTCTGGTTTTAACCACGGAAGAATTCACAGCCTTTATGCCAAAATTAGAAAACCGGCCAAGTTTTCTTGTGTGGGAACGAAAGGAAAATACATAACGTCAAACCAATGATCGAGAAAATATTAAAATTTCTTCCGGTTAAGCTGCGTTGTAAAATAGAGCATCGGCAGGGTTTAACAAAAATACTTAATAATATCACTTGGATGTTCTTTGACAAATTTCTACGACTTGGCGTGGGGTTATTTGTAGGTGTTTGGATTGCCCGCTACCTTGGACCGGAACAATTCGGCCTTTTGAGCTATGCCCTTGCTTTTGTTGCCTTGTTCACCGCTGTGGCCAACCTCGGACTCAATGGTATAGTTGTGCGCGACTTGGTACAGGACCCTTCAAACGCCGAAACCACCATGGGTACTTCATTTGTGCTGTCTGTGTTGGGTGGGTTTGGCACCTTTTGTCTGTCACTGCTAGCCATAGGTTATGCAAGACCAGATGATGAACTGGCCAAGTTCATCGTCGTGTTGCTTTCCCTGCTCATGGTTTTCAAAGCCACCGATGTAGTGCGATACTGGTTTGAATCCCAGGTTCAGTCCAAATATATCATATGGATGGAAAACGGCGTCTTCCTAGCTATGTCCACTATAAAGATATGCCTTATCCTTACCAGTGCCCCTCTTATCGCTTTCGTATGGGCCATATTCGTTGAGTCTCTAATTGTAGCAGTCGGGCTGTTGGGCATTTATGAGTGGAGAGGAGGCAAGCTCACTGCTTGGCGTTTTCGGTTTGCCCGTGCCAAAATCTTACTGAAAGACAGTTGGCCTTTGATCCTTTCCGGCCTCGCCATCATGGTTTATATGCGTATCGACCAATTAATGCTGGGGCAAATGCTGGGGAATGAATCTGTTGGCATCTACTCCGCCGCAGTGAGAATTAGTGAGATTTGGTATTTCATACCCATCGCCATCGTTGCGTCGGTCTTTCCGTCAATCATCGAAGCGAAAAAGCAGGATGAGACTATATATAACCAGCGTTTGCAAAAACTTTACGATATGATGGTGATACTGGCGTTGTCCCTGGCTCTTCTGATGACTTTTTTATCGGATTGGGTGGTAACTTTGCTGTTTGGCAATGCCTATCAGCAGTCAGGACCTATATTGGCTATTCATATCTGGGCGGGGATCTTTGTGTTTCTGGGGGTTGCCAGCGGAAAGTGGTTTCTAATCGAAGGGCTTCAAAGGTATACCTTTTACAGAACGCTATTGGGGGCTGTTGTAAACGTTGGATTGAACATATTGATGATTCCGAAATTCGGAGCAACAGGTGCAGCATATGCTACGGTCATTTCGTATGCAATTGCTGCAATGTTTTCAGATTTATTACAAAAAGAAACAAGACCCATGTTTAAAATGAAACTCAGAGCTTTTAACATATTACGAATCGCAATATCAATTCAGCGGTAATGTGGCAATAACGATGAAGAAAGTTTTTAGACTTATATATAATCTTGCTCCCCTCCAATTTAATAAAATATTGCGAAGGATTCGTGATTTTTATCAGTGGGATATATATTACCAAAAATCCTGGTCTCAGGAAGGAGAAGATCTGATTTTGTCCAGGTATTTTGAAAACCTGAAGACAAATGGCTTTTATGTCGATGTTGGGGCTCATCATCCTTTACGGTTTTCAAACACATACAAGTTTTACAAGCAAGGATGGCATGGAATTAACATAGATGCGATGCCTGGCAGTATGGATTTGTTTAACAGACTACGCCCCAGAGACATCAATCTCGAAAAAGCTGTCTCAGACAGTAAGCAGATTATGACCTACTATGCCTTCAATGAACCTGCATTGAACGGCTTTTCAAAAGAATTAACCCAGCATAGAGATGGACAAGGAAATAATAAAATAATTTTCAAAAAAGATATAGAAACATCAACCCTCGAAGAAATTCTTGATCAATATATGCCTAAAGGCCAAAATATAGATTTTTTGTCAGTTGATGTTGAGGGCTTAGATTTTGCGGTCTTGAAATCTAATAACTGGGTTAAATATTCACCAGAATTAATTTTAATCGAAATATGTGGGAGCATGCTTGATGAATTGTTAAATAATGAAGTTACCATTTTCTTAAGACAATTTGGATACACCATATGCGCCAAGTGTATGAATACAGTTATATTTAAGAAATAGAACATAATATGAAAAAAATTTCATCAGAACCGTTTACTCCACCCTACCCGTTAAAAACTGCAGTATTATTTTTAATTTTTAATCGTCTGGATACAACAAAGCAGGTCTTTGAGGCAATACGCTTGGCCAGGCCTCCACGACTTTATATCGCTGCCGATGGCCCAAGGGATTCACGACCCGGTGAAGTAGAGAAGGTCAAGGCCGTCCGTGACTATGTCATTGGCCATATCGACTGGGATTGCGAAGTTAAAACGTTATTTCGAGAGAAAAACTTGGGGTGTAAATATGGTGTGAGTGGAGGTATTGACTGGTTTTTTGAAAATGAAGAATCGGGTATTATTTTAGAAGATGACTGTTTACCATGCCAGAGTTTCTTTTGGTTCTGTGAGGAGCTTCTGCAATACTACGCTGAAGACTGGCGCGTTTGGCAAATCTGCGGATCTGATTATATTGGCAGTACGAGGGAGGATAATTGGGGCGCATCATACCGATTTTCTAAATATGGTCCAATCTGGGGGTGGGCTTCATGGAGACGGGCATGGAAAAATTATGATCCTGACTTGATAGATTGGCCGTTAATGTCGAAAAAAGACTTCCTTACCTCTGCCTACAACAGCAAAGAGGAATGTAAAGCGCGTCTGTCTCTTGGCAACAGACTTTATGGTGGGGAAATCGATACCTGGGATTATCAGTGGGGTTTTGTTAAGAACTATAATAATGGTCTTTCCATCATTCCATCGGGTAATATCATTCTAAATATTGGGTTTGGTCCAGATGCAACACATACTACTGGTAGCGATAGATATACACAAAAAAAACTTATAGAGCAGACATTTCCTTTAACTCACCCTAAGTTTTTGTTAACCAATACAAAACTAGATCACCAGTATTGTCAGCAATATGTTATTTTACACCCCCTTTCAACGCGATTGAAAGTTAAAATAAAAAATATCATTAAAAACATCATTATTAAGAAATGAACGAATTTGCAGAATGATAAAACCAACTACTACAATTATAACTACGATTCAACATAATATCGGAGACGATTTTGTCCGTGAGGGGATATTGTTCTTACTACAATCCATTGGCAAGCTCAACAGGGTTGAATTGATCCACAAGCATTCGCCAGTGACCTCAGTCTATGGGCGAGAGAATCTTCGTAATCTTCGCGTTTCAAGGTTGGTAGAACCTTTGTTTCGCTTAATCAGATCCAGAAACCGCATCAGTGATGCCGATATTTTGATTCAAAGCGGCGCGCCGGTTTATTGGTGCCATCCACAAACAAATGGACCACATTGCGCAGATAACGAATGGTATGATCCGCTGATCCGCAAGCGCTTCATGAATGACCGACGTGCGCGTCTGTTTCTGAATCTGGCAGGGGGCAGTTGTCAGCGTTATCACTCTGACGGCAGCGAGATTGAAAATTGCGAGAAATGTAAATCCTATATCCGTGAATTTTTCGACACCTGTGATCTGACCATTCTGCGTGATGAGTTGGCGAGAAAAATGCTGAATCATGCAGGAAGAGACACAAAGGTTTTGCCTTGTACGTCAATATTTGCCAGAGACCGCTTTGGAATAAAGCCGGAGCCAGGAGAATTTATTGTCCTAAACTTCATGGAAAATGGAGGGCATTACACATTTGGCCAGGAGATTGACGGCAAACGATGGAGAAATGAATTCATTTCAATAGCCCAAGAGGCTTCAAGGATTGGGCATGTTGTAGTGGCATGTCATACGCCGCACGAGGAAGCACTTGCAAAAGCAATTGTTCCAAATTTAGAGCGTTTTCTTGTGCCAAATAATCACATTGAATTTATGAAATTTTACGCGCATGCTAAATGGGGTATAATGAACAGAGTACACGGCGCGTTCATGATGGCTTCGTTTGGCAAGCCTTCAATAGTCATAGGCAACGATAGCCGGGCAAAGATGATTGAGAATCTGGCTCTCCCTTCATATTACGTAAACGATGTTAGCCGTGTCGGCGTAGAATCATTAATTGATCAGGCGCGTTCGCGCTGTGATTCCTATCCTGAGCAGATAGAAGAAATTCGTCAGTCTTCTCGGCAGGCCTATGAAAATGAGCTGCAGTCTGTTTTGGATAAAGTTTTGGATAAATGATTAAAGGAATAAAACGCATGCAGTTTCTCAAATCGTGTTATCTATTCTTCATAATCATTATCACGTTTATTTTTGACAGTTGCTTGATAATCATCATGAGAAAGCCGGCACATTCAAAAGGAATTGGCATTATTCGCATGGATTCCATAGGCGACTTTATTCTCTGGCTCGACTCGGCAAAAGAATTCAGAAACTTATACCCGAATGCCAAAATAACACTGATCGCCAATCAAGTATGGTCAGATCTTGCCAAGTTATTGCCATATTGGGATGATGTGATTCCGGTGGATCGAAATAAATTCACAAGACATCCTCTATACCGTTTCCAAACATTCCGAAGGGTTCGCAAGCGGGGATTCGAGTCTGTGATTCATACAACATACTCACGAGATTACTTTCGCGGCGACAGTCTGATCCGTGCGACCGGCGCCTTGCAGAGAATCGGTTCCTCCGGTAACATATCTAATATGACCTCCCTGCAAAAAATAATTTCAGACAGATGGTACTCACAACTTCTGCCTGCAACATCCAGACCTCTCATGGAGCTTCAACGTAACGCCGAATTCATGAATGGTCTGGGCCTGCGTTCCTTCACGGCCGATAAACCTTCACTTTCGCCCTTAACGGATCTTCCGGATAAGCTGGTGATCAAGCATCCATATTATATCATCTTTCCTGGCACATCTTTACCTGGAAAGATGTGGCCGGCATCAAAATTTGGCGAGCTCGTGCTAAAATTGTCAGCGTTGGACGGCTGCCTTGCTGTGTTGTGCGGCAGTTGGAAAGAGCGAGACCTGTGCGATCACGTCATTGCGGTATCCGGCATGAAAGCCCTAAATATGGCGGGCAAAGCATCATTGCCCGAACTCGCTGAAATGATTCGCCGAGCCAAATATCTTGTGGGAAACGATACATCTGCGGTACATATAGCGGCGGCGGTAGGCACGCCATCGGTTTGCATTCTGGGAGGCGGCCACTATGGAAGGTTTCTCCCTTATGCAATAGAAACGGGCAAACAGGTTGCGCCGGTCCCGGTCACGCACCGGATGGACTGTTTTAACTGCAACTGGCAATGCACACAACCACATGAAAAGGGTGCGGCTGTGCCGTGCATATCGAATATTCGGGTTAATCAAATTTTTGAGGCGATTGAGAAAATTCAACACCAAACGACATCTCGGGGATGAACTTATGAAGCCAACTATTTCTGTTATTACCGTCACATTTAACGCTACGGATGTTTTGCCCGGTTTGATTGAAAGCATGCGCAGGCAAACAGATCGAGATTTTGAGTGGGTCATCGCAGACGGCGCATCAACTGACGGAACCGTTGAATTGTTAACCGAATCAAGTGACGTGATAACCCACTGGATTTCTGAACCGGATTTTGGAATTTATCACGCCATGAACAAGGCTCTGCAAATGGCAACGGGTAAGTATTATCTGGTCTTGGGAGCGGATGATCGATTAAATCCGGATGCGATTGCCCAATACCGGAATCATGCATGTCAATTAGAAACTGATATCGTAACCGCCCTCATCATGCGTAATGGAATAATCGAGCAACGCAAACCTTGCTGGCCATGGTTATACGCACACCATGCATACGTCTCCGAACATTCCGTGGGATCGCTCATTCGTAAAAAGTTGCATGATAAATTCGGCTTATATTCAAAAAGGTATTCGATCGGTGCAGACCTGTTATTCCTGAAAAGGGTCTGCTCAAGTCCTGGGATCATAGTGACCAAGGCTGATTTTGTAGCCGGAACTTTCGGCTTTACCGGCACATCCAGAGAAGATCGCGCGGGAGCAATCTGTGATTATTTTCGCGCTCAATTAGAAACGGAAAAAAATAAATATCTTCAGATCATCCTTTTTGCAGCCAAGGTTTTGAAGAATGCACGGAGCATGGTCAAAGCAACAAGAAATGAAAAATAATGCGCATCCTTGTCCTCAGCAAACGGCAATACACGAATCTGGACCTGATCGATGACCGTTTCGGCCGTCTCCGGGAGCTACCTCTTGCCCTGGCC
>PHBN01000057.1:906-16251 GCA_002840635.1 Deltaproteobacteria bacterium HGW-Deltaproteobacteria-1 | reverse complement strand
TTCAACACAATAAATACCCGTATTGATTTCCAGTATTTCTTTTTCGGCATCGTTTGCATCACGATGCTCAACAATTTTCAGGATATCACCCTGATCATCTTTGACGATGCGTCCGTATGCGTGGGGACCGGGCGGCTCCGTCGTCAGCACAGTAACGCAGGATTGCGATTCCTGGTGACTGCTTATCAGACGCCTGATTGTTTGCGGCTTTAAAAGAGGCACATCACCACAGAGAATAACAGTTAATCCCTGGTAATCTTTTAGGGCATCAGCGGCCTGCATGACGGCATGACCTGTGCCAAGCTGCGGCATCTGCTGGACAAAAACCAGATCCGGGTCCGGAAAAGATTCCCTGACTTTGTCCGACTGATGACCGACAATGACCACTATTTTTTCGGCTTTCGCGTTGCGTGCCGCCTCCAGCCCCGCCGCTAAAATAAGTGCGCAGAATTTCGTATCATTCATCAATTGCTTTCACCTCATGTATTTTGTGTAAGGGGTCTCTCCAGTTTCGGCGGGAAAACGACCAGAACCTCCCGAATGGATTTCTGATCAGCGTTTTCAACAACGAAAATGATGCCATTGAACTCAATCCTTTCCCGTCTCAGGGGGATTCTCCCTACCTGGTGTATCAGAAAACCGCCAAGAGTCTCATAATTGCCTTCCGGCAGTCCTGTCAACAAAATTTGATTCAGATCGTCAATTTTCATCCGTCCATTGATCAAATACCGGCCCGGCGACATCATCTTGTATAGTTTTTCACCCTTGTTGTATTCTTCGTCGATGCTCCCGATAATTTCCTCTCCGATATCCTCCACGGTGACAATACCGACTGCACCGCCGTACTCGTCAACAACAACCGCCATGTGTTCCCGTTTTCTTTGCATATCCATTAACAGCGGCCCCACCTTTTTCGTTTCCGGAACATAAAAAACATCCGTCCGCATGCAGTCTGCAACCGTGGCTTCATCCAAAACTTCCGCCGCATTGTTTGAGGCAGGGCAGTCAACGCTGAAACAGGAACCATGATCTTTTCCGCCGTAAGCCCGGAAAAATCAAAAACACGGCTCACCATTTCTTTTTCTGTTGTCAGAATATCGCTGCCCTGGGTCTTTTCTCCTAAAATATACTTAAGGCCTTCTGTCGTGATGTAGGAGGGCGTCTTCTTGTCAGGATCGAAAGAAATGTTGACCGCGCCTCTGGATACAGCCGCGATAAAATAAGCCAACGGATAAAACACAAAGGATGACAGACGGATAAAATGGGCCACCCGGATTGCCATCTGCTCGGCGTAATGCTGGAAAATGCTGCGGACGACAAGCATGACAAACAACGTTGGCAGCAGGACCAGAAAAGCAACTTGTTCGCCCGTCTTTGCACCAAAGAATTTTATCAAAAGCCCTGTGGCCAGGGTGGAGGCGATAATAATCGCCAGATTTGTTCCGATGAGCGAGGTTGAGATAAACCACTCGGGATGTTCCTTTAACTTGACGGCCTGTGCGGCGGCAGATGATCCTTTGCGTGCGTAATATTTTATTTTGTTGATGTCAGAGGAAAACAGCGCAACCTCTCCACCGGAATAAAGGGCCTCCAGGACCAGGCACAGAAAGATAACGGCAAGGATGAGATAAACGCTCATGCTTCACCTTCCGTTTCAGTTTGTTTTTCTTTTTCAATCCGTATTTTGAGAATCCGGGTTCGTCCTACACTCTCGATGCGGAAATGATAATTTTCAAAATGGATCATCTCGCCGCGTTCCGGCATCCTGCCGAATAAATGCAACACAAACCCTCCAATGGTATCAAATTCCTCCAGCGGCAGTGCTGCCTGAAGCAAATCATTGACCTGCTCCATTGGCATGATGCCGGGAACAATCATCGTAGCGTTATCAATAATGTCACACCCACAGCTGGCGGGCAAATCATCGCCAAAGAGGATACCGATGATATCATCACGGTCTTCCCGGTAAACGGGAACCCGCTCATAGCGGCCGTGAACCACCTGATGGACAATGTCCGAAGTCTTCATATCAGAGGACAGGCAGAACATATCGACACGGGGAATCATGATATCCGTTACCGGCCTGTCACCCGATTCAAAGATGGTTTTAATGAGTTCTTTCTGCGACTCATCCACCACCCCTTCCCGGATTCCGGCATCAATTAGGTTTTTGAATTCATCTTCCATCAGGACATCCGAATCTTGTGCCCTGCTCTTGTCCAAACGATTCAATATCAAAGCGGGGGTTTTTTCCAAAGCGGCAACAACCGGATATTCCAGGCGGGAAAAGACCAGCAAAAGCGGTGCAACCGCCGAAGAAATCCTCATGGGATAAGTAACGCCAAATGTTTTGGGAATGGCCTCACCGGCAAGAAAAAGAACAACAGAGGTAGCCACAATAGAAATCCACTGCCCTTTTGCGCCGAACAAACTGATGAACAAAGATGCCGCAAGGATGGAAATACTGATATTCACGGCTTCATTGCCGGTCACAATGGTAATGAGCAGGCGTCGCGGATTTTCCAGCAGTTTCACCACGGAACCAAAAAAAGGATAATTGTCCGACTTCATCTTATGCAGATGGAGATCGGTAAGCGAAAGCAGTGCCGCCTCCGCCGATGCGAAAAAGCCGGACAACAAAAACAGGAGAAACAGTATGCCTATATCAGAACTCAAAGCCAATGATTATTTCAACCTCGCTGCTGTTGACGATGGCTTTAATGTATCAGATTACCTGTAAAAAACAAAGAACCAGTTGCAAGACACCAATGCAACATCCCGCTCTGCCTCAAGCGCTGCTCAGGCCGTGATCGGGTCAGGGGTTGTTTAAGCAATCCCGTTGTCCGCTCTTTTCTCTTAGTTATAAGACCTCATAATATTCTAGAGCGGTATGTTATTATGCTTTTTATCCAGTCGAGCTTCTTTTTTATCCTTCATGGCATCCAGTATGGCAATAACGCGTTTTCGGGTTTCCCGCGGAAGGATGATTTCTTCAATAGCCCCCAGCGATGCCGCGAAATACGGGTTGTTGAATTTTTCTTCATAGCCTGCAATCAGCTCGGCCCGCCTGGCCGCCGGATCCTCAGCCGCTTTAATTTCGGTCCGGTAAATAATGTTGCATGCCCCTTCAGCGCCCATTACGGCGATTTCAGCCGTCGGCCACGCCATGACATAATCCGCCCCCAGCTGCTTGCAGCACATGCCGATATACGATCCGCCGTAATCTTTGCGGGTCACAACGGTAATTTTAGGCACGGTCGCTTCCGAATAAGCGTGCAGCAGTTTCGCTCCGTGGCGGATGATGCCCGCCCATTCCTGATCCGTGCCGGGCATGTAGCCGGGTACATCGGCAAAGGTCAGAAGCGGTATGTTGAAAGCGTCGCAGAAACGAATGAAACGGGACGCTTTGTCAGATGCGTTGACATTCAGCACACCAGCGTAAAACATGGGATTGTTGGCGATGACTCCGACAGGCCTGCCCATAATACGGATGAGGGCAACAATGATGTTTTGCGCCCAATGCTCATGCAGTTCAAACATCTCACCACTGTCTGCCACGGCTTTGATGATGCTTTTCATGTTGTATGCGCGCGCCGCCCTGTCCGGAATGGCTTTGTCCAGTTCAGGGCAAACGCGGTCGGCACTGTCAGTTGCCGTCGCGTCCGGCAGTGGCGAATTGCAGCTGTCGGGAAGAAATGACAGGAGCTTTTTGATCTTGTCGATGCAGTCCGCGTCATTTTCCGTAACAACGTGGCAGACACCGCTTTTGGAGGCGTGCGCCATCGCTCCGCCAAGGTCTTCCTGGGTGACTTCCTCGCCGATAACTGCCTTGATGACTTCCGGACCGGTAATATACATATAGGACGTGTTTTTCACCATAAAGATCCAGTCCGTGAGCGCCGGAGAATAAACCGCTCCGCCCGCTGTCGGCCCCATGATGGCCGTAATCTGGGGGATATAGCCGGAGGCGATGCTGTTGCGGTAAAAGATGCCGCCGTAACCCTCCAGGGAGGGAACGCCTTCCTGAATTCTGGCGCCGCCCGAATCATTGATCGCGATAAACGGCTTTTGCGCGGCAATGGCCATATCCATGACCTTCCAGATTTTCTTGGCATGCATTTCGCCCAGTGTGCCGCCGGCACTTGTGAAATCCTGGGATGCGGCAAAAACCGTACGCCCATTGACTTTTCCGAAACCGGTAATGACGCCGTCCGCCGGGATTTCTTTATTATCCATGCCGAAAAGGGTTGAGTGGTGCTTCACAAAAAGCTGAATTTCCTGAAAGGTCCCTGCATCAAATAAATGGTTCAGTCGCTCCCGGGCCGTCATCTTGCCGCCGCCATGCTGTTTTTGAACCGCCTTTTCGCCTCCCATGCGCATCAGCGCTTGAACTTTTTCTTCAAATATTTTGATTTTCCCCTGGGTTGTCGCTTTTTGCAAATCTTCACTCATAAAGTATCTCCTTTATATGTCGAGTTTTATCTTGACCCTGTATTTGGTGTAAGCTACTATCGCGGCCGGTTCAGGCATGCGGCCATTTCACAAATCATTGATCTGCCGTTCCTGAATCACTGTCGCGCTTACACCGGTCAGCTTTGAATCCGGAACATGATGAAATAACCGGATTCCCGTCATTCGCACCCTAAAGGGCAGCGGGAATGACAGATTGACAGGCTTTTAACAGTTACGGTAAACATTGTCCGCTTAACCATGAACTATTGCTGCTGTGTTTAACCTTTTTAGAAAAAACTGGCAAGTCTGATTTATACATTATGCGTAATTTCAAAATGATTCTCGAATATGACGGCACGGCCTATTGCGGCTGGCAAAGGCAGAAAAATGGAATCTCCATTCAGCAGATTCTGGAAGAAACCGTGGCGCGCATCATCGGCGAGAATGTATCCATCATCGCCTCCGGACGAACCGACGCGGGAGTACACGCCACCCATCAGGTGGCCAGTTTCAAAGTCCAAAGTTCGCTTCCGGTGAATAAAATATTTCTGGGAGTCAACAGCGTTTTGCCGGAAGATATCGTTGTCAAAGACCTGCAGGAAGTGCCGCCGGATTTTAACGCGCTAAAGGATGCGAAAGGAAAAGTCTATGTCTACCGCATCCGGAATCAGCGTGTGCGGCCTGTGCTGGGAAGGCAGTATTATTGGTTTGTCCGTTTTCCTCTTGATTTGGTGCGGATGCGCGAGGCCGCATCCTATTTAACCGGGGAACATGATTTTTCCTGCTTCTGCGCGACTGGATGCGATATCAAAAACCGTATCCGGACGCTGGGCAACATAACCATTGATCAAAGAGAGAACGGCATGCTGGAAATTACAGTTGAATCCAGCGGCTTTTTGCGTCATATGGTACGCAACATTGTCGGCACGCTGGTGGATGTGGGACGGGGCAAACTTCAACCCGAAGATATTCCCGAAATCATCGCAGGCGGTGACCGGAAGAAAGCCGGTGTCGCCGCCCCCGCCCACGGTCTTTTTTTAAAGGAGGTCAAATACTGAAAATGAAAGTCCTGCTGCTCGGTCATAAAGGAATGCTGGGAAGCGATCTGATGGCACAGTTTAAACACCGCCATGAGGTTATCGGAATGGATCTGGACGAAATTGACATCACAAGCGCGTCCGAGTGCCACAAAGCCGTGACGGAAAACAATCCACAGCTCGTCATTAATGCCGCCGCTTATACGAATGTGGATGCCTGTGAAACGGACAGGGAAGCGTGCTTCGCGGTGAATGCCGAAGCGGTTAAAAATATCGCCGAAGCCTGCCGTGGCAAGAATATTACAGTCATCCATTACAGCACGGACTATGTTTTTGACGGAAACGGCAGCCGTCCTTACCGGGAAGATGATCCCTGCAATCCGATCAACGCTTACGGCGCATCCAAACTCGCCGGCGAAAACTATCTACGCCAACTGACGGACAACTTCATCATTATGCGCACCGCCTGGCTTTATGGCGCCCATGGCAAGAACTTTGTGCAGGCTATTCTGGACCGGGCCAGAGCGACAGGCAAACTGACCGTCGTGGATGACCAGACGGGATCACCCACCTGCACACGCGATCTGGCGGCGGCAACCGAACTGCTGGTGGACAAAAACGCCCGTGGCATCTTTCACGTAACCAACCGCGGCTCCTGCACCTGGTTCGATTTTGCCCGAAAAATTTTAAAAGAGGCGCGCCTCGAAACGGTTGAATTACTGCCGATGAAAACCGGCGACCTGAAGCGGGCGGCCAAACGTCCGGCGTACAGCGTTCTCGGAATGCAAAAGTTCATGGAAACAACCGGCAAGACCATGCAGCCCTGGCAGCTCGCTTTTCAGGATTATTATAAAGTTCTGACCAGCAGGACGTGCTGCAGCGAATCAAGCATAGCGCACAAGTAAGTCTGTCTGATTTCCGAGTACAACTCTTTCACTCCGGACGATTTACACCACTCCCGCCAGAGGGGTATAACTAGCCGCGGATGTTTCCTATTCACTCTTCCGCCGGTTCAGCTCCGTTTGATACGCAGCAATGAGATCGTCGTGCCTTAATACTCCCAACACCTGGCTGGAATTGTTGGAACTCACCACCAAAAGCTCCTCGACATTTGTTTCCATGAATTTCATAAACGCGTCATAAAAATTATCTTCCGGCGTGACGGTTTGCGGCGGCGCCATGAGGTCCTGCGCAATGATTAAATCTTCCAGCCCCTCTTCAAATACGATTGACCGGGCGTGATCCCAATTGATCGCTCCGATCAATACATCATCTTTGTTATACACGGGAAAACATTCGACATTGGATGCCGAGAAGATTTTCTTCAGCTGCCCGTATGTTGTGGTTTCACGGACAGGCGTGACCTTCTGCGGCTTGTAGAAATCCTTCACCTGTGTTTCGGCAAAAATGTTCACCGTAAAATCGGCCGTGTGCGCAGGCGACTCACGCTTGCTTTGAACCTGCTTTTTATAAATGGAATGTTTCCGCGTGAAAAGAATCGCTATGATTGAGACAAGCATCAGAGGCGCAATAAGCCCGTAGCCCCGGGTCATCTCCGAACACATCAGCAGCGTTCCGATAGGCGCGTTCGCCACCCCGGCAAAAAACGATGCCATGCCCACGACCACGAAGGCTTCCGGCTGAGTCACAATATGCGGGAAGAAATGATGAGCGGAAAATCCCACAGTGCCGCCGATCATCCCCCCGATAAAAAGTGTCGGGCCAAAAACACCGCCGGAACCACCGGACGATATCGTAAAACTGGTGGCGATGATTTTAGCCAACGCGATCGCAATCATGATTCCGATGCTGATCTTGCCCAGGATAGCCAGCTGAATCCAGCCCCAGCCATCGCCATAAACCTGCGGAAAGACCAGGCCGATGCAGCCTACAACCAGACCACCCAGCGCCGGTTTGACATAGCGGGGTATCTTCATGGGCTGAAAAATGCGCTCGCGCACGGCATAAAATACCTTGATAAAAAAAATCCCGGCCGGCACACAGATCAGACCCAGAAGCACATAAAAGATCAGCTCGCGGGGATTGGAAAACGTATACTCCGGAAAGAAAAAAATCGGCGTGTTGCCAAAAAAATACGTAAAGATGATATAGGCGGTAATGGAGCTTACTACTGTGGGCACAAGGGCTTCCGTTTCCATGTCTTCCTTGTACAATATTTCTATGGCGGTGAGCGCTCCACCCAGTGGAGCGCGGAAAATCGCCGAAAGGCCACCTCCGCAGCCGGCCAGAAGCAGAATGCGCCGTTCCTTATCACTCAATTTTAAAAAGTGTCCAATCGTGGAGCCGAGACCGGCGCCGATTTGGGCGATCGGCCCTTCCCTCCCGGCGCTGCCACCGCTGGCCAGTGTAAAGATCGAGGCCAGTCCTTTAATAAAAGGCACCCGTGCTCGAATATTGCCTTTTTGGTTGTGAAAAGCGTCAATCATCGCGTCTGTTCCGTGGCCCTCCGCTTCCGGAGCAAAGCGATAAACGATCCATCCGCTGATCAGACCGCCGATAACGGGCAAAATGAAAAAAATGACCGGGCGAAAGACCAAACCGGTTCCCGCCTCAAATAATTGCTCGCCGGTTGGCGCCGAGACGGCGTAACCGGCAAAAAGATGAAAGGAATAATGACGGGCAAGCTGGAGAATGTAATAAAAGCTGGAAGCGGCCAGGCCGGATACAATCCCGACCAGCAGGCCGAAAACAATCCATCTGGTGATATTTTCCAGAAAGAAAACCCGAAGCCAGCGAACAATCTGCTTTGTTTTACGATAAACCATCTAAGCACCTGATGAAAAGAGTTTAATGCCTCTTGCCGGAATGGAAGATTACTTATCTCTATTTTCTTGATGATGCAAATTAAAAGTCGGATAAATTACCTGTCTGATTGTTTTTTCAGAATGAACGCATGCCGGGTATGCACTGCGGATACCCGTTCAACCCTGTCATTAATCCATTGACATCGATATTCAATTTCCCTATAGTCCCGCAGGTTTCAAAATCATGTTGCATTCAAAGGATAACGAGGCGGCAAGGAGGAGGCTCCGGAGGCGTATTATAGATACATTGAGGAAGCCGACCCCCATGTCTGGGGGCACGCGACCGATGCCAACAAAGTTAGCCAAAGACCGGAGGCGCATTCCGCAAGGAAGCGCAAAAAGAAACTATTCCTCCCCTACCGGTCGTTGCCACTCTCAAATTGGCAACTACATGCGACATGGTACGAACAGGAGCAGCCTTTGATATATTTTCGTAACATCAGCCTGTCTTTTTTGGACAAACAGCTATTTGATCAGATCAACTGGACGATTCATCCGAAAAGCCGCATTGGTCTGGTGGGGGATAACGGTACGGGCAAAACAACGCTCTTTCGAGCAATCCTTGACCAGGTACATCCCGATTCAGGCTTCATCGACATTCCCGACCGGAAGCAGAAAAAGATCGGCTATCTTCCGCAGGACCTGGTTGAACTGGAAGCAACGGGCCTGATTGAGTATCTTCGCAGGAAAAGCGGCATTGCCAGACTGGAAGGCGACATCCGCTCCCTCGAAGAGCAAATTTCAAAGACCAAACCAAACACGCACGCCTACAGTGAACTGACCCGCCGCTATGCGGACGCAACAGCTGAATTTTCCGCTCGAGACGGTTATGCTTTTGAAGCCCGGGCAAAACAGATCCTCAAGGGATTCGGTTTTCGCGAAAACGACTTTATTAAAACCTGCGCTGCTGGATGAACCTACCAACCACCTGGACACGGAAAGCATGGAGTGGCTGGAGAGCTACCTTAAGGATTATCCCGGAACGATTCTGGTCGTATCTCACGATCATTTTTTTCTGGATAAGATCGCCACGCAAATCGCCGAGCTGGCCAATCGCCGCATCCATATTTACAAGGGCAACTATTCCTATTACCTTGCGGAAAAAGAACGGCGGATGGAAGCACTTAAAAAAGAAATGGAACTGCAAAAAGCCCAGATTAAAAAAATCGAAGAGTTCGTGGAGCGGTTCCGCTACAAGGCATCGAAAGCCGCCCAGGTGCAAAGCCGCATCAAGATGCTCGATAAATTTAAAGAGATAAAGCTGGATGGCAGTGCCAAAAGCGTCGCCATGAGATTCCCTGAAGGCAAAAAAAGTGTTAAGGAAGTGGTCAAGGTTTCCAATCTGGGACATTCCTACGGTGATCTGACGGTTTTTTCCGGATTGAATTTTTCACTTTTCCGCGGCGACAAAGTTGCTTTTGTCGGTGTGAACGGATCCGGCAAATCGACACTGTCAAGACTCCTGAGCCTTTCCGAACAACCCGCCCAGGGCACTGTGCAATACGGCGATCACGTCAACATGGCTTTTTTCTCACAGGAAAGCTCGCAAAACCTCACCTATGCAAACACGATATGGGAAGAAGTCAGCTCCGTGCCGTCATCCGCAGACGATCAGGTCAGACGAAATCTCCTGGGGGCGTTTCTTTTCTCCGGTGATGACATCTTTAAATCGGTCGGCAGATCCTCGCAGAGAGGGTGCCGCGGGCAAAACAACTTCTCTCAAAGATAAAAGACGAATGGAGGCGGAGGAACGCAACCGGCTGTCAAAAATCAAAAATAATCTGAAAAAAGAACTGGCTGCAGTTGAAGAAAAAATTGTTCACCTGGAAGCAGAAAAGACAGCCCTTGAAAAATCCCTGTGCGATCCGCAAACCCACAGGGATTCTGTGAAAATTAAAGAACTCACCATCGAGTTCAAAGCAGTTGAAAACGAACTGGCGGCAGCCTATGCTCTCTGGACCGATCTCTCCTGTCGGCTGGAAGAGGAAACATCCATGAACTCCGAATAGCCCTTGGCTATTCTCCACATCCCTCTTCCTCCCCGATGAATCACACCGGTCCTGCCCGGCATGGATCAAACCATGATGTCCGGAAGACCGGCAGCTTCACCTACGCACCGTCCAAACCGGATCTTTCCACGTGCTGATACCAGGTGGCCGGATCGATCAGAAACTCTTCCGTATCTTTAAGCGACAGCAGGTGCTCACGCTCCACTCCGGCAATCATCTCAAAAAAAGCTATCTCTTTCGGGTCTTTACATTGTTTTCCCAGTTTGGTGTATAAAGCGACTCCGCGCGCCTCAAAATCAATCGCCGTGCGGATAGCCTTGAGCTCGTCTTCCGTACCGGTAATCCGGGCGGATTTTTTTGCAGACATGGATTTTAATACCGTCCCTGCCAGGGATTTCTTTACTTTCAAAGGAACAGTCGCAGGCCATTTCGCCATATTCCTGGTTTTCCGGGCATGAGCCAGGTAAAATTCGCGCTCTTTTTGTTCGTTTTCCAGAGCAAACGTCAATGCGTTCATTCTTTTGTCCATGAATACCCCCTTTGGCGGATGATCATATTTGCCCGACATTATAGAGGACATTGTCGATTCAGGCAATACGTTTTTCTTGCATGCCCTCTGCTACTGAATATCCCAGACATATTCCGCTATATTGTTGCACAAATCGGAAATGCGTTCCAGATGGCCCAGTATTTCGACGAAGATGGGACCTGCCTCTGCGCTGCATTCGCGCTGATGAAATCTTTTTAGATGATTTTCCAGGGCCTCTTTGACCCGCACATCAATGTCTTCCTCGCGCCGAATGACATCTTTCACGATTCCCGCGCTGAACGTCTCCATGAGCTTTAACGCGTCTTGAAGATTTTGCTCGACCTGCAGAAGTATGTTCTGAAACTCTCTTTCACCGCATTCGCTGAATTTTATTTTTCCCAACGCCTGATGTACAGCAAGAGCACTGATCGACTGGATGTGATTACCGATGCTTTTGATGTCTCCGGCCATTGCCGTGTAGGCAAAAACTTTTCTGGAAAGCTCTGCCGACAACGGGCGGCTGGATATCTTCCAGAGAAATCTGACGATCTGCTCACGCAAATTATTC
Source organism: Deltaproteobacteria bacterium HGW-Deltaproteobacteria-1 (assembly GCA_002840635.1). Classification (GTDB taxonomy): domain Bacteria; phylum Desulfobacterota; class Syntrophia; order Syntrophales; family Smithellaceae; genus UBA8904. Next base: position 4,831 of record PHBN01000057.1, on the reverse strand, counting down.
ACGACCATTTCAACATAAGCAATATCACTGGCCCTGCCCTCCTTGTAACAGGACATGAGATTAATGGTCCTGAGAAGCATAATCTGCGTAAGTTTTATCTGCCGCTGCAACTCCTTGAATACGTGATCCAGAGATTTGACCGGATCAGTCAGATCTTTACGGTTGATGTATTCCGGCCAGACAGGCAGAGTATCGTCTTCACCGGGCATGATTTTTTTCATCCCAGCGGCAAACGGCCGCAGAAAAAAAATGAACATGAAGACTATCACTAGATTCAGCATAAAATGCGACCAGGCAATCTGTTGGGCGACGCTGGTGGACAGTTCCTTCAGGACATCGATGAAAAAAGGTAGAAACACCAGGCAAATCACAACACCCAAACATTTGAAAATCAAATGAGAGACCGCTGTTCTTTTGCCGCTCACATTTGCGACTGTTCCGGCCAGAAGCGCCGTCACCGTCGTACCAATATTGGCGCCCAGAACAATGGGCACGGCATTCTCCAGCATAACCAGGTCCTGTTGCGCCAATACGGCCAGAATTGCAATGGGAATGGCGGAGGCCTGCACAATGGCCGTAACGACCACGCCTACCCCGACCCCGTAAAGCGGGTTTGCGTCCTGTGTAAAATAATGAATAAAGATGGGTGATTGCTTGAGAGGTGCCGCTACCTGGCCGACAATATCCAGGCCTAGGAAAATCAGTCCAAAATAGAAAATCATTTCACCTGCCGTACTCCAGTTGCCCCGGCGGGTGATCCATAAGAGTCCTCCAATGGAAATAATAAAGGGAGAAAATTCCGTAAACCGCCAGATGACGAACTGCACTGTCAGGGTGGTGCCGATATCTGCGCCCAGGACAATGGCAAGAGAGCTGTAAAAGCTGATTAATCCGGCACTGACCAGACCAATGGTGAGCGCGATGGAGGCCGAAGAACTCTGAAACAAGATCGCGGAAACGATGCCGGTGATTAACCCGTAAAAGGGTTTTTCCACGGCATATCTGGCCAGCTCTTTTATTCTGGTATTCATCATTTCCCGGACGGCCGACGACAGTTGGATCATGCCGACCAGAAAAAGGATAGTGCCGCCAGAGGCTGTGAGAATTTCTTTCATTTCTCTGCCTAATTCATTCTTGTTGCAGATCTTGTAACTGAAAAAGAAACCGACGGAACATCTGACTGAATAACCGCCCCGAACGTTCCCCCGGCAAATCCGCTTTTATCTTATGGACTGCCGGAGGAATGGATTGCCGGTTTGTCATCAATCGACTTTCTTGAACATTTTTCCTTTTGCTCCACAGACGGGGCAGGTATCCGGAGCTTCTTTTTCCGCGGTATAACCACAAACGGGACACACATAGTAGCTGTATGAGTCTTTCGCGGTATCCAGGGAATCGAGCATCTGCTGATAAAGCCCGGCATGAATTTTTTCCACCTCGTTGGCAAAATGAAATGACCGTTCCGCCTCCTTATGACCTTCGGCTTTGGCGCTCTCGATCATTCCGGGATACATGCTTTTAAACTCATGCGTTTCACCGGCAACGGCTTCCTGCAGATTCTCCCGGGTGGAACGGATACCCTTCATGGCCTTCAGATGCGCGTGTGCATGGACCGTTTCGGCTTCCGCGGCGGCGCGAAACAGTCTGGCGGCCTGGGGGAATCCCTCCGCGTCCGCTTTCGCAGCAAAGGCCAGATACTTGCGATTCGCCTGTGACTCACCGGCAAAGGCTTCTTTTAATGCATCTTCTGTTTTCGTCATGTTGATCTCCTTTCCCTTGTATTGTAGTTCTATTTTATATTTTGAGATGATCGCCGAACATCACATCCGCTTCATTTCTATCTTTTTTATTTTGACAAACCTGATCATAGGTCAGGCCGAGACTCATCAATTTGGTGAGCTGGTCATTGGCTATTTTACCGATGGAAGCTTCATGAGTCAGTTCCGCATCGGGATGGCCGGCTTTCAGCGACGGCATTGTTTCATTGGCGCCGTTATCCATAATAATGGCATCGCATTCAATATGACCGTAACATTTGTTCTGAGCATCCATTGTGGCATAGAAAGTCTGCCTGGAATTGCCCTTCATAACCGACCGCGATATCATGTTGGCGCGGCTTCCCGCACCTGACAAAACAATGTTATTTGTGGATACCGCAGTTTGATCACCATCGGTCAGCACCCTCTCTGTGATCAGCAAAAGGCTGCCCGGCCCCAGCACTGCTTCATTGACCCGGTTGGCTTCATCCACACCGGCAATCTGGGTCAATTCCATTTCCACGTGAGCGCCTTCGGCGAGGAACACCTTCGTTGTCGGATTAAGCGTCCTTCGGCCCTTGCCGTCACCCGACGCATAATGCTTCTCAACATAGGTCACCTTTGCCTTTTTGCCGACCCTGAATTCATGGATACCCGCATGACCTTCCGGATCAGACGTACCGCAGTGAATACCGCAACCTGCGACAATCGTGACTTCAGCATCGTCTCCAACGATGAAGGAGTTATAAACAACGTCATAAAGACCTGCCTGGCTTAATATCACAGGAATGTGCACGGATTCATTTTTTGTTCCCGGCTTAATTTTGACGATAATTCCTGTTTCATCGGCGTTGGTTTCAATATTGATATTGGCCGACACATGACGGCTGAGAAGTTTGCCGTTCTTTCGAATATTATAGGCGCCTTTGGGCAGTTCTTCCAGATCGGCAACCGTTTTCAACAATGTTTTATCGATAGCATCCAGCATCACTGTCTCCTTCACAGCTGTCCCGATACGTACACACGCTCAAGTCATCCAGCAGCGGCATGGCGCCTTCCAGATTTCCAGAATAAACAATCCTACCTGAATTAATGATAATCACAACATCCGCCGCCTCTAAAAAGGACCTGTTGTGACTGACCACAATTGTGGTCGTCTTGCTTTCGGCAAGCTCTTTCTTCAGCAGGCTTACCATCGGGCCGATCGTCCATAAGTCGATCCCCGTGTCCGGTTCGTCGTAAATGGCCAACTTTGGATTGGCGGCGATGGTCGTTGCCAATTCTATCTTCTTGATTTCACCACCCGAGAGTTTGGTGTCTACTTCTTTATCCAGAAAAGACAGCGGACAGATTCCAACTCTTTTCAGAATGTCCAGTAGGTTATTTTCATCATCAATCCCGGTGGCAATTGTCATCAGATCGCGAAAGGTAATTCCTTTGAAGCGCGCGGGCTGCTGAAAACTGTAGGCGATGCCTGCCCTGGCACGTTCGGTAATCGTCAGAGCGGAAATATCCGTTCCATCATAAATAATGGCGCCTTCCGAAACAGGATTGATGCCCATGATTAATTTTGCCAGAGAGGTCTTTCCGCTGCCATTCGGACCGGTGATTACATAAAACTTGCCGTCATCGAAAGCAAAATTGATTCCATCGATGATATTGCGCGAGCCGCCGTTGTTTTCTTCACTCCCTGTTACGGTAAAATAAAGATTCTTTAATTCCAGCATGTCTGTGGTCTGCCTTTTCCCTCAAAGTCGGTGTTTCTATATGATGGTTTTGTCATACTGTCAATAGACAAGGCGAAACGTGAAAAAGCAAAAGCAGACCATCCGTCATGATTCTGTTGCAATCAACCGCTTCGCAGCAAGCTACGGAGAATTAACGTTCGTCCCGCAGCATCGGGATTAACGAATGATGGATGTTCATGAAGCGGTTCCCTTGATGAAAATACGGATTCAATGACGAATCCGAGAAAGAAATATCTGATGGAAGGAAAACAAAAAAGAACTGGAGGTAAAATTTAAAGAGCAGACGACTCCAGTCTGTCTGCTCTTTAAATCACATAGCTGATTGATGCTACTTTTTGGCTGCAGCCTTCTTGACAACTTTTTTTGCCGCTGGTTTTTTTACGGCAGCCTTCTTGACGACTTTCTTGGCAGCCTTCTTGA
>PHBN01000057.1:0-825 GCA_002840635.1 Deltaproteobacteria bacterium HGW-Deltaproteobacteria-1 | reverse complement strand
TTTGGTTTGAATTTTACTCTATTTTTTCTCTCCGGTCAACAAAAACTGTTAAAAAAAAACATTTTTTTTCATTTTTTATTTTGGTGGGAAAAAATATTTCTTCAGAAGAAAAACCGCTGCGCATAAATTTTACAACCATTATTTTCTGCAGTCTCCACTCACCGTCATCTGTGATCCAATACTGGCGCGGCTTTCAGAAGATCTGAAAAATTAAAGATAGTTTCTTGATCCAACATAACGAGCACCATAATATTCATCGGACAAAGAATCGATGCGGATTTTTTTTCCTCTTGACGGTGCATGAATGAAACGGCCGTTGCCGATATAGATCCCTACATGAGACACAATCCCGCGTCCGCGTGTTTTAAAAAAGACCAGATCGCCTTTTTGCAAATCGTTTCTGTCGACAGGTTCGCCAGCATCGTACTGTGTTGCCGAATGCCGCGGCAGATCCAGCCCGTTCAACTGGTAGACCGTCATCGTCAGCCCACTGCAGTCAAATCCGGTTTCGGCGGAGATTCCTCCCCAAAGATAAGGCACTCCGATAAAATCCCGGGCGCTGTTCACCAGTGACTTCCGCAGATATTCATCACCGTATTGTTTACGCCTGGCAACCGCATATTCTTCGGGCCGGACAATATAAAATTCTTCGATCACTCCAGTCTGCTGCAGACTCCGCGCGCGTTGCCGGGCCTGTTCTTTTGATGCAAAATTTCCAAATCGAACTTTAAACAAACCGTCGCCCGCTTTAAAGTAGGTCGCATCCAAACCCTGATCTTTGAGCTTTTCGGTCAAACGCACTGCATTTTCCACGATCGCGAACGC
>PHBN01000374.1:1673-4085 GCA_002840635.1 Deltaproteobacteria bacterium HGW-Deltaproteobacteria-1 | reverse complement strand
GAAACAGGTGATCACCAAAATGCATTGCTCCGAAATCGTTATCGCCTTCGGCCAGACGGAATCTTCGCCGGTCATGACGATGACGCGGCGCGACGATCCTGTGGAACTGCGCGTTGCCACTGTCGGCCGTCTGCTGCCGGATATCGAAGGCAAAATCATCGACCCGGAAAGCGGCAAAGATTTACCGCCGGACACACAGGGCGAAATCGTGACCCGCAGCGCCTGCGTGATGAAGGGATACTACAAGATGCCCGAAGCCACGACAAACACCATTGACAAGGACGGCTGGCTGCACACAGGCGACCTGGGAGTGGTGGACAAAAACGGTTATTATAAAATAACCGGCCGGATCAAAGATATGATTATCCGGGGCGGTGAAAATATTTATCCCCGTGAGCTGGAGGAATTTCTCTTCACGCATCCGAAGGTTGTCAATGTCCAGGTCGTCGGCATCCCTGACAAAAAATACGGTGAACAGGTGCTGGCGGCGATTCAGTTGAAAAACGGACAGACGGCGACAGCCGATGAATTTATTGAATTCTGCAAAGGCAAAATCGCGCGTCATAAAATTCCGAAATACTGGGAATTTGTTGACAGCTACCCCATGACGGCTAGTGGAAAAATCCAGAAGTTTAAAATGAAGGAAATTTTCGAGAAAAAATACCAGAATTAGACTTTTGGGGAATGGCTTCAGGCCAAGGCAAAAGAGATCAGGCAGGGGTATTAATTTTCATCCAAACCAATGCGACTTCATAAACAAAAGTGGAGCACAAAGTACGGTGATGTATCCAGGAGTGTCCGTTCCAACGGAATGGCACCCTGATCCATTCGACAGGCACCATGCATCTTTGTCCCCGCCTAAAAATAAACAAACGAAAAGAGGTAACCAATCAATGGCTAATATCATCAACCGCGATACCATCGGAGACATGGCCCGCAGAGCTGCAACGAAATACGGCGATAAAACAGCAATCATTTTCCGCGATCTTAAACTGTCATTTTACGATCTGGAACGTGAGGCAAGACGTTTCGCCAACCTGATGACCAGCTACGGAATCAAAAAAGGGGACCGGGTGGCTATCTACGCATACAACTCCCACTACTATCCCATCAGCATGATCGGCCTTGCCAAAATCGGTGCGATCCAGGTGCCTATCAACTACATGCTCAACGCCGAGGAAATCGCCTACATCATCAATCATTCGGGGTCCCGGATCTTCATTGTGGAGGATATTCTCTACCCGATCATTGCCAAGGATCAGGAGAAATTCTCCACCGTTGAAAAATGGGGATTTATTCCCCTGGGGGATTCCAGTGTCCCGGAAGGCTTTTTCGACATGATTGCAGAAATGGAAACGATGCCTTATGACGAACCGCAAGTGGAGGTGAGTGCGGAAGATATCGTACAAATTCCCTACACCAGCGGAACGGAGTCCAAACCCAAGGGTGCGATGCTCTCGCACCGGGCGCTCATGTCCCAGTATCACAGCTGTATTTTCGACGGTCAGTATGACACTTACGATGTCAGCCTTCATGCCCTGCCCCTGTTCCATTGCGCCCAGCTCCATTGCTTCCTCATGCCCTATCTGTATATCGGGGCCACAAATGTCATTATGCACAAGGCGGATCCCTGAAAAGTATCAGATCACCCATATGTTCGCCCCGCCCACGGTATGGATCGGGATTTTGAATCATCCGGAATTTAAAAACTATAACCACGCCAGCCTGAAAAAAGCCGCTTACGGCGCCAGCATCATGCCGGTGGAAATCATCAAGCAGCTTTCCGTTACGTTCCGCAACCTGAAACTCTGGAATTACTATGGCCAGACCGAGATGGGGCCGGTGGCCACCATTCTGAAACCGGAAGATCAACTGCTCAAACCGGGCTCTGCGGGACAACCCGTTCTGAACGTAGAAACCCGGCTGATGGATGATGACGGGAAATTTGTCCCTGTCGGAACCGTGGGAGAAATCGTTCATCGGTCCGGCCATGTCATGACCGGCTATCTCAACGATCCGGAAAAAACCGCGGACGCATTCCAGTTCGGCTGGTTTCACAGCGGCGATCTGGGCCGCTTTGACAATGACGGCTACCTGTATGTCGTGGACCGCAAAAAAGACATGATCAAGACGGGTGGCGAAAACGTGGCCTCCCGCGAGGTCGAAGAGGTGCTTTACCGGTATCCGGGTATCGAGGAATTGGCCGTGATCGGCCTTTCCGACCCCAAATGGATAGAGATCGTGGCCGCCGTGGTTGTCCCCAAAAAAGGCGCCTCTCTTGACGAAAAAGAAATTATCAATTATTGCAAGAGTAACCTGGCCGGGTTTAAATGCCCGAAGAAAATATTTATCGCCGATAAACTTCCCAAGAATCCGTCCGGGAAAATATTAAAGCGCGAGCTGAAAGAAGCA
>PHBN01000374.1:0-1601 GCA_002840635.1 Deltaproteobacteria bacterium HGW-Deltaproteobacteria-1 | reverse complement strand
ACTCGAAGCTATGTGGACCTATGAAAAATCCAATGAAAAAGTTCTCAAAAGGCTTCTGGAACTCTTGAGCAATCACTTGAAAAGGCTCGACGAACGCATTGCCGATCTGGATATTCTGCGCCACGAAATCAAAGAGTACCAGGAAAGAATTCTGGCAAAAATCGAGAAGTAACTGCAGTCCGCCATTTGCCGTCCAACGGGATCATCCTCTCCCCATCTCACTTTTAAAATGTCCTTCTAAAATATCCATTGCCTGTTATACGGCCCTTCGGTATAATTTCAAATGGATTGAACATAACATCACGAAGCATGACTTTTTCTGGAAAAAGTAAGAATCCACCAGAAAAACAAAAGACTGGATAGGACATGACAAAAGGGGAAAGGGATATACGTCCCTACATTCAAGGGGTTTTAAACTGTGACCGGCGTATGCTAGCTAAAACAATCACCCTGGTTGAAAGCTCTTTGCCTGCCGATCAGGAATCCTCCAGGCAAATCCTGGATGCGCTGATGCCATACACGGGCAAGGCGCTGCGCATTGGCATCACGGGACTGCCGGGCGCGGGCAAAAGCACTTTTATCGAAAGCTTCGGGAACATGCTGACCAGCAACGGTTACAGGGTTGCCGTCCTGGCAGTCGATCCCAGTTCGCCAAAAACAGGCGGCAGCATTCTGGCCGACAAGACCCGGATGGAAAAACTGGCGATCAATGAAAAGGCTTTTATCCGCCCCTCCCCTTCGGGGAAAACACTGGGCGGCGTGGCGCGAAAAACGCGTGAAACCATGCTGGTGTGTGAAGCGGCAGGTTTTGAAGCGGTCATGATTGAAACCGTCGGCGTGGGACAATCGGAGGTCACGGTTGCTTCCATGGTTGATTTTTTTCTGGTGCTGATGATCGCCGGGGGCGGCGATGAATTACAGGGTATGAAGAAAGGGGTCCTGGAACTGGCCGATGCGGTGGCGATCAATAAAGCCGATGGCGACAACATTGAACGGGCCGGAATTGCACGCCGCCAGTATGAAACGGCTTTTCATCTTCTTTCACCAGCCGGCCACAGCTGGTCGCCGCCGGTTGTGACATGCAGTTCCATTACGATGGCCGGACTGGATAACATTTTAAAAATCATACTCGACCATCGTGAAAAAATGACGGCAAGCGGTGAACTGCAAAAAAAGAGAAAAGAACAGGACCGGGAATGGTTAAAATTTATGGTACGTGAAGGTGTGCAGGAGTGGTTTTACAATAGTCAGGCAGCCGGGGTACTGACTGACTCACTTCGGGAAGTGGAAGCCGGCCATACAACACCAACCACCGCAGCAGCCAAAGTTCTGGACTGCCTGAAGGGGCAGAAGTTTTAGGACTCAAGGCTAAAGGTTCAGGGTAAAAGGATCAAGGATAAAGCAGAGTGCAACGCACACCCTGTTTTCCTGCAGCATATTCCTGTTCGATGCTTAAACAGTCATCCGCAAACAGGTCGTGGAGGCAAACACTTTCCCGCACGAAACACAGAATAAGCAACAATAGAATATAAGGAGATTTTAATCATGAATGTTTTGAAAGTTGATCACATTGGAATTGCTGTAAAGAATCTGGCGGAAAG
>PHBN01000373.1 GCA_002840635.1 Deltaproteobacteria bacterium HGW-Deltaproteobacteria-1 | reverse complement strand
GGCCGCTACACCCGTAGGCGCCAGAATAACCACTTTCTTTTTCGTGTGATTCCGGAAATATGTAAGCAGTGTCGATTTTCCCGTACCGGCCCGACCGGTAAGCAGTATATTTCTTTGAGTACCTTCCATGAGGGCCATTGCCCGCTGGAATTCGGCATTGAAATCGATTTCGACGGGCTTGGATTTTTGAATCATGATATTTGTACGTCTCCTGTCTGACAACTCCACTCATAAACACAATTTGTCGCGGTATTCAATGATGATTCTTTGATTTTAAATTCCGTTCACGCGGGAAGAGCGTTAATTCTCCGTAGCCTGTTGCAATATAATGACATTCATTTCATGCTCCGACAACTTGCTACGAGGTGGTTGATTAAAGGTTGGATATAATCGTGAATAAATCAACAATGCCCGGGAAACCGGTTTCGACCGGCTGCCCGGGCAGTTTTATATGGATACTTGATCCGTTTTAACTTCCGGATATGGGCTATAAAAAAATGTCACATTACCAGACTTCAGGAAATGCCATGTTCGTATAGATATCTTCAAGCCTGCTCTTATGGCCGCGCTCCATTGAGGCGAGCTCGAGAAAAATTTTCTTTTGTTCATCGTCCGCGCTTGCATTAGCCAGTTGAGTATACATCTGCATGGCTTCGAGTTCCTTTTTGATGGCAATGACAAGACCGTCAACCGGTTTCAAATCGGGAGTCAGCGGGGGTGTAGGAAGCGCATCCGCAACTTTATAGTCCGCTGAAGTGGAAAAATGCAGCCTGTCCGCACTTCTTGCAAGGTATCCTTCTAATGTGCGTTTGTGTTTTTCCTCATCATCGGCAAGGGACTTGAAAAGTTTTTTTAGATTTGCATCTTTCGCTTTTTCGGATACTGTGTTGTAAAATGTAAATGCTTCGATCTCCTGGCTGATTGCATTGGAAATGATCTTCTTGAATTCATCGTGGTTCATAGTTTTGATCTCCTTGGTGTATTGATAGGTGTATATTGTTTAAAAATGGAATGATTTCATTTTATTCCGCCCGGTAATGACAAACAAGGGGTGCTTTTCAAAAGTCCACACCGATATGATTTGTGTAGCATAGCTGATTTTCATTGTCAAATAACACACGAAGGGGTAATCATTAATATTATTTTAAATAATCGGAAAGCAAGGTTAAATCATGAACACAAAAATGACGACGTTCAGTGAATCGGATATTGATAAAAGAATATTGAAAGCCATAGGTGAAATGGGCTTTGAAGCCCCGATGCCCGTGCAACAGCAGGTCATTCCCTTTTTGCTTCATCAAAAAAGAGATCTGGTTGCCCTGGCCCATACCGGAACCGGTAAGACAGCCGCCTTTGGCATCCCGATTATCCAGCAGATCAATACAGCGTCAAAACAGACACAGGCATTGATTCTGGCTCCCACGCGGGAGCTGTGCCTCCAGATCACGGACGATTTGACCAACATGGCAAAATATATGGATAATGTGAATATCGTGCCGATTTACGGCGGGGCCAATATCCTCATCCAGATTCGTCAGGTGGCCGCGGGCGCGCAGATTGTGGTGGCTACGCCGGGCCGGATGCTGGATATGCTCAACCGGAAAAAAGTGAATGTCTCCGCCATCAAATGGCTGGTGCTGGATGAAGCCGATGAGATGCTTAACATG
>PHBN01000372.1 GCA_002840635.1 Deltaproteobacteria bacterium HGW-Deltaproteobacteria-1 | reverse complement strand
GATGAGCACGGGATTGTTCTTCGTACGCCGTGAAAGAACCTGCATGACGCGGCGTATTTCTTCGTCCCGGCCGATGACCGGATCAAAGGAACCTTTGCGGGCCATTTCATTGAAGTCCCGGGCATATCGCTCCAGGGCCTGATACTTGCCTTCCGGATTCGGATCGGTGACGCGCTGGTTACCGCGGATATCGACAAGAACTTTGAAAATACTGTCTCGGGTAATCCCCGCCTGACGCAGGATTTTACCTGCCTGGCCTTCTTTTTCTTCAGCAATGACAACCAGCACATGCTCTGCACTGACATATTCGTCCTTGAGCTGCGCCGCTTCGGTCGTCGCCTTATCAAACAGCTTGTTGAGCCTGCCGCCCAGATAAGGCTGACCTGAGCCCGCACCATGAACACTCGGCTGTTTTTTCAGATAATGATTCAGCTCCTGCTCTATCTTTTGCGGTGATGCATTTAATTTGTTCAGGATGGCGGCGGCGATGCTTTCATCCTGCTGCAGGAAACAGACCAGCAGATGCTCCGGCTCGATCGTCTGGTGCCCCAGCGACCCCGCCAGCGACTGCGCTTCCTGAAGCGCTTCCTGTACTTTCAAGGTGAATTTATCAAATCTCATATATTCCTCTCCCTACTCTACCGGTTTTTCAATAGTCACAAAAAACCTGCCGTTTTTGAATATGCTGACGTCACCCGTGGATTGTGAAACAACGATCGCCACGGCTTTGGTTACGTTGGTGATGCCCGCCGCGGCAATGTGTCGGCTGCCCAGCCCGGACGGGAAATCCTTGCTTTCGAGCGCTGCGTTCAAATGCCGGCCCGCCGTCACGATGACGCCGTTGAACTTGATCACAAAGGCGCCGTCGATGGAAGAATATTCCTTGATGGTTTCTTCCAGATCAGGATTGAGAATATTGCGTTCATCTTCCGGATATCCCTGAAACGGATTCATGATCATCTGCCTCGACAACTGCATGACTTTTTCATCATCACCGAGGACAAAGATTGTTCCGACCTTCCGGCTTTCCCTGCCCTGCGCGGCCAGTTCACAGGCAATATTTAAAACTGCATTAAAAACTTCAGGCTCAACAGCTTCCACCACATCGCTGATAAAATCATATGTCAGGATTTCAAACTCTTTTCCAACGTCTATAAAAAAAATGCTGTCTGCATAACCGAATTTCGGAACACCGGAAAGACAGATGATTTTGTCATTTCTCTTGAGAAGACCGGATACAATGCCTTTGGCTATCGCGATCTTGATTTTTCCTGTGCGCGTTAGATTCACATTGGGAACATCCAGCATTCTCACATATTTTGCCAGCACTTCCGGCAGTTTTTCATTCCCCTGGGTGACCAGAATAAAATGGATGGATTTTTTTATGTCTTCCGGCAGTTCCATGAATTCCCTTTTTACATCAGCGCAAAGTAGAACAATGCCGGCTTTAACATCCTTGGCCATTTTGACAGCCGATTCGATCATCACCCTGTTAACTGATTTCATTTCAATTCCTTAGATTGCTTTTCCATACAATAAACATTCATGGTTTACCTGTCAAGACGCCTGTCATTTGAATAATTTTCTTGACCGGAAAAACACTCTTCGATAGATACATGAAATGATAAATTCATTCAAACTGGCCGATTTGATCCAGGAAGGCAACATTGGTCTGATTCATGCCGTAAAAAAATTCGACCCCTATAAAGGCTACCGCCTGATCTCCTACGCGGTTTGGTGGATTCGCGCCTATATCCAGAATTACCTGATCAAATCCTGGAGCATCGTGAAAATCGGCACGACCCAGGCACAAAGAAAACTCTTCTTCAAATTGAGCCAGGCAAAGAAAGAACTGGAAACCATTTCAAAAAAGAACCCCGAATTCAGCGAAATCGCAGAATCATTGGGGGTGAAGGGTTCCGAGGTCGCCGAAATGGATTTGCGCATGGGCGCGCGCGACCTGTCACTAAACGAATTCATCAATGATGACGGAGAAACGTCACATCTTGATTTTCTAACACACGACGGTGATAATCAGGAAGTATCCCTGATTAAGAATGAGGAAAGAAGCCTGGTCAAGCGTGACATCGCCGGTGCGCTGGCCAATCTCAGCGAAAGGGAAAGCTTTATCATCCAGCACCGCATCATGGCGGATGACCCGCTGACGCTTCAGCTGACGCTTCAGGAAATCGGCGATAAATACAACATCACCCGCGAACGCGCCCGCCAGATTGAAAAGCAGGCCCTGAAAAAAGTGCAGCTGGCCCTGCCTTACCTTAAGCCGGACCATTAAGCGCTAACCGGCCGTTTCCTCCCGTGTCCAAGGGAAATAGATCACAAACCATAGAATCTTGACGTATTCTCTACGCACCTTTTTCCAGTCGGATGCCTTTAATTCCCAGGCGTTTGTCGGGGCTTTTTCGAAAGGCGTCGGTGAAAAATAATATTCGGATGAATGGTCAAATTCTTTATTGACCATGATTTGAATGCGGCGCATGTGATAGGGAGAGCTGACAAATATTGCCGACTTCAGTCCATGCCGCTTCATGGTCTTTTTTGCTTCAATCAGTTCAAGATGAGTGTCTTCGTAATATTCCGGTATGACCGGTTTGCTATTTGAGTTGATATTTTTTTTGTCCGGATTGTCAGGAAGAGGTTTTAACGTTTTCTGATCCAGGTGCAAGGTTTTATTGTAAGCCGGGATGATGAGATAATCCGCCATCCCCTTTTCAATCAGATCCCGCGCATGCCTCTCACGGTCGTTAAATACGGGACCCAGCAAAATTACGATGGCATCCGCTTTTGTGTAGTTTGTCGAATAAGCTAAGAATCTTGGAGCGAAAAATATTCCGGCAGTAAGTACAACCGCGGCTATCACTAAAATCAGCATCGTTCGCTTCAATGTCTGCACCAAAATATCCTTGACAATACAGGTAATTACTTATATCAAAGTCCGAAAAGTATTATAATGATTCTGTGTTTTAATATCTTTTCATTTATAGAGATTATATTCACATTATGCATGACGCCGCAATAGAAAATTTTAATATGGCACATTCGGAAAATCATTTGGAGAACTCTTTATATGCCAGTATTATGGAGACGATTGATCTGGGCATCGTCATTCTGGATGTGAAAACAAGAGAACTCATC
>PHBN01000056.1 GCA_002840635.1 Deltaproteobacteria bacterium HGW-Deltaproteobacteria-1 | reverse complement strand
GTGACTTTTGTTTCTGTCTTTCGGCGTTTTGCTTCTGGCCTTTTTCTTTATCTTTCTTGCCGCCTTTGTCTCCCATGATATCACTCCTTTTCCTGTTTTATAAAACAGCTTTTGTAGCGTATTTATGGATGCAGACAGTAAACCCGATCCCGGTTGAATGGCTTAAACAGAAAGGCGCACAGGTCAATCCGTACTTTGGATAACAGACCCGGCCAATAACGGTTCAGCATTATCTAATTGCGCATTTGGAGCAGGCATCTTCGCAAAGGTCTTCTTCTGGCGGGTCAACATACGTTTTAATTCCTTATCTCTCTGCTTCTGCTGTCTTGCTCTCTCTTTGGCCTGCGTCCCACTGCCATTCATCGGCTTCCCCATTTTAAACTCCCGTTTTAGCTTTCCGGATAACGTAAATAATTTGTTGAAAATAGAGAGGCGCTCCAGGACAGTATATCTTCATAGAGCGCCTCTTTCTGATTTACCTGAATTTAATTAGATGGGTCTTACGTTTTCTGCTGCCGGTCCTTTTGCGCCCTGAACAACATCAAAGCTCACAGACTGGCCCTCGGTTAACGTCTGCCATCACTCTTCTCGATAAACCCGAAGCCTTTGCTTTCGTTGAACCATTTTACTTTACCTTCTGACATAATTAGTATCCTCCTTTTCTCTAATTTACCCAAAAGTCGAATTCACATATGACAGAAACAAAAAGACCACCAAGCTTCGAAATAGCATGATGGTCGTATTAGCACTTCAAATGTTGTAACTCAACTTTTTCTGCACCTTATTTATAAAAGACCATATAGCCGGTACAGTGTATATTTTTCTTTATACTTGGCTTATTAAATAATGTCAAGTTATATTTACAATGCGATATAATTTACATTACAGCATTGTTATGATATATAAAAAACAAATAGCTGGTGCTTTCGTAGATTTAAATCCGGTTGTCCCGACCAGTAAAATCAAAGACGGAAAATGATTAACGCATGGCACCATATAAGTCGGCTTTTTTGTGGCATATGCATCATTTAAAGCAACACTTTAATTTGATAAGATAAGTATATGAAACACTTAATTAATTTATTGTTTAAATCATTTTATGTCACGATCCTGTCCTTTTTAATCTGCTCTTTTATCGGCGTCTCCATTGCACAGGAAGATGAACTCGATGAAAGAGTGAAAAGTTGCATCAGCTGCTGCAATGCAAAAACTCAAGCCTGTTTTAACATCAATCCGGACAGGCGATTATGCACTGTTGAATTGGAAAATTGTGTTGCCACCTGTAAATCGGAAGGAAAGTCTCCTTCTGAATGGAGTGATTGCTGGTCTCAATCTGAATCCTAGTGTCCAAAACCGGAGAAAAACATTTGAAGCGCGATATTGCGATTGACTACCTGCGAAGTAGCGTTACCGTACTGGTCGTCGCTCATCACGCCGCTTTGGCCTACACAACCTTCAGTAGATATGATCCCGGACATTACATGCGGTCCACGGCACCGGTTGTTGATTCGATACGCTGGATGCCTCTTGACCTGCTTATTTCCTGGAATGACATGTTTTTCATGGCCCTGATGTTTTTGATATCCGGGTTGTTTATCGCACCGTCGATTGCTCGGAAAGGCGTAGGTCTGTTTCTGACCGACCGTGCAAAACGCCTGGGCATTCCTTACGTGGTTGCCGTAACTCTGCTCAGTCCCATGGCTGAAATTATCCTGGACAGCTTCATCCGCCCGAAATCTGGTCATGGTTTTCCTGGCAGCGAGCCTGCTAACCACGATTCCTGTTCGCCTGATTGTTCCACCCGAACAATGGATCGTTCTGGCAGGGCCGATGAATGTACAGGCATGGAGACTCCTGTTCTATTTTTCCTGGTTTCTGATGGGTGTCTTTCTGGGCGCAGGAGATCTGGAAAGATCTTTCTCCCATGATCGTCTCAAATACTGGCCGCTTTGGATTATTCTGGGAAGTTCAGCCTATGCGGCGCACCTTGTGATTCTATTACCGGGGACTTTCTTTACCGGTATGCCGACATGGATGCTGAGCACTGTTCTGGCAACCCTGTACTCGATTAGCTGTACATTTATCAGTCTTGCCGTACTCGGGTTTGCCCGATCTTTTTTTAAAAAAGCCCGCTACCTGGCCGACAATCTTACCGGTAACGCATACGGCATTTATATTTTTCACTATATTTTTGTGACCTGGATACAGTTTTACCTGCTCACTCAGCCATTGCCTGCAGCCCTCAAATTTCTGATCGTGTTTATGGCCGCCCTGACGGCAAGCTGGCTCATCACAGCCTTACTGCGCAGGACCATAGCCGGTAAAATCCTTTAGACAGGGGACGCAGTCCTCAACCGTTTCTGCTGCTGACTTCGTGTAAAAAACAGTGGCCTTGTAAATAATTGCATTTACAATTTGAAATTGATAAGAATATTTCAAATCAGTTCTGGAGATAAAAGATGACCATGAAGAAGAAAATCGCAATATTGATATTGAGCTTCCTGCTGATTCCGGCTGTGATATTTGCAGATGAAAGACCAATGCCTCCGCTTGCAGTGAAGGCGGCAATGCTTGTTGATATGACTACGGGTAGAATTCTTTTTCAGCAAAATTCGGATCGGATCATCCAGCCCGCCTCTTTGTCAAAAATAATGTCGCTATACTTAATTGCCGAAGACATAGAAAACAGAAAGGCTGATTATTCCGACCTTGTTACCATCAGTCAAAATGCGGTTTACACAAATGGTTCTAAAATACTGTTCGAACCGGGCGAGCAATGCGAAGTGTTTGACCTGGTCAAGGGCATGGCCATTTATTCTTCCAATGACGCCGCTGTAGCTCTGGCCGAGCATTTTGGTGGAAGCGTCGAGCAATTTGTCCGGCGGATGAATGCCAAGGCCAAAGAAATGGGGCTCACGCATACGCACTTTGTGAACCCTCACGGACTGCCAAATACACAACAGACGACAACGGTCAGGGATATATACATCCTTTCACGAAATTATCTAAAGCGCTTTCCCAACTTGAGGCAGATTCACTCCATCGAAAGTTTTGTCTTCCATGATGTGATCCTGCGCAATCGCAATGATCTTCTAATGAGTTATCCCGGTGTGGACGGGCTGAAGACGGGATATGTGAAAGCAGCAGGGTGTCATCTGGTTGCAACTGCAACGCACGGCGATATGAGATTAATGGCAATTGTCCTTGGGGCAAAAAACGCCCGTATTCGTGCACAGGAAATAACAAAGCTGCTGGATTACGGTTTTGAACTGATCGAAGAAAGAAACAGAGGATATAAATCCGGCGGTTGAATCCCGCATAATGTGAAAAGTCGCAGGCAAAACCGGATCAGCGATTTGTTGCCGAATGACTGCATCTGCTTTTCAGGGCATTTCGTTCATAAGGAACTTTTCATATCGCTGATAAAAACCGTCAGCCGCCCCCTGCGGAATGCTGATCCTGTGAAATCCGGCGGGCAGATGGTAGTGCATGATTTCAGGGTTTAAATCTTTAATGATCTTGAAATAGGTATTGGCCGCCTGGGCGATTATGTAAAGGGGTACGCTTCGGGAGTTTGATATTTCCACAGTATCATAAGGTCTTTCCAGGTAGTAATCTTCTTTGGACAGAACATAACCGAATTTTCCCGGATTGGATATGATGATTTTTGCAGCCAGAATTCGGAATACATATCTGCTGGTTTCGCTGTTTAGGTAAAGTTTGTAGTAATTATCCATGCGCTGCATCGTCATTTCCGTTCTCAAACCGGTTTCACCCATATTATAAGCGGCTGCCGCGAGTGTCCAGGAAGCAAACATGGAATACAGGTTTCTAAGATATCTTGCAGCGGCAGGCGTTGATTTATAGATATTCCTTCTTTCGTCAATGTCATTGTCAATGATCAGTCCGTATCTTGTCCCGGTACTCGGGATGAATTGCCAGGGTCCCGAAGCCCCCTTGTGGGAAAACGCCAGCGGCCGCAATGAACTTTCCGCGATGGTGATATATTTCAGATCATTCGGCAGGCCGTTTTCCTTCAATGCCCGTTCGATTAGAGGGAAGTATCGTTTGGCTCTTTTCAGCCAGAGAATGATATCATCGCTGTTGTCCAGTGACACCAGCATTTCTCTTTCGAGTCGTTCTTTGACGTCCGGATCGTCAAGAGGAACCGGTTCACCGCAGAAGTCGAGTGGTTGAGTGATCCTAATGGCTTCAATTATTGTCTGCCCGTGCGACATTTTCTCCGAAGCATAACCGATGGATACAATGCCCGTAATGATCAATAAACAAACAGCAAAATAAAGCGCTGTGTAAATTCCTTTTTTCAAAATTGAACCTCCCGGGAGATAAATTGTTCTTGGTTTCATGCTGAAGTTAATCACAGGTCTGAGTCTGATGATTCAAAACGGGATTTTCCGTGTAAGATGAAACCGCCTGTCAGACCATCATGGCACACAATGTTGAAATCGATACACGAATTTTATGTTAAAATCTACAAGTAATTGACCTGTACGTTCGTGAATGAATCCTTTGCTGTTTTGGATGATCATCATATTTATCTCATCGTCATCGATGTTTTCTGTGGAATTGCAGTGACCGGATTTCGTATAAGAACTGCTCATTTTACCTTGACACTCTGACAGGAAATTCCTATAGTTCGCCGCGATAATAATCTTTCCATCAAACGATTTGCGATGGCGGAGGGAAGACCTATGATCAATTCAGGCAAAAACCGGGAACACTGGGCAAACCGCATCGGGTTTATTCTTGCCGCCGCGGGCTCGGCAATCGGACTGGGAAATATCTGGCGGTTTCCCTACATGACAGGAGAACACGGCGGAGCGGCATTCATGTTGATATACCTGCTGGCCATTTTACTGCTTGGCTACCCTCTGATCGTGACCGAAATCGTTCTGGGACGCGCATCGCAGCGGGACCCCGTCGGAGTTTTTAAAGTTCTTGCTCCGAACACTCCCTGGTGGCTGGTGGGGGCGCTCGGTGTTTTTACCGGATTTGTCATTCTTTCCTATTATGCCGTAGTTGCCGGCTGGTCGCTTGCCTACGTTTACAAGGTGGTCATCGCGACAAGCAGTCCGGGAATAGACCATGCGCTTGTTTTTAAAGATCATATAAGCAACATATGGGAGCCGATAGCATGGCAGGCCCTTTTTATGATGCTTACTGTAGGTATCATCGCCGCCGGCGTGGTAAAAGGCATCCAACGCTGGTCAACGATCCTGATGCCTATCCTCTTTGTGCTGCTGATAATTCTGATTGTCAGGGCGGTCACGCTGCCTGGTGCGGGTGAGGGACTCGCCTATTACCTGAAACCGGACTTCAGCAAGGTGACAGGCCGGACGCTGCTTGCTGCCCTCGCGCAGGCCTTTTTTTCGCTGAGCCTGGGGATGGGCGCCCTGATCACTTACGGTAGCTATCTGAACGAAAAAGATGAAATCCCGGCCAGCGCAGCCTGGGTGGCGGGACTTGATACCGGCGTTGCCCTGCTGGCAGGTCTTGCCTTATTCCCCGCCATTTTTGCTCTGGGGTTTAAGCCCGGGGCAGGGCCGGGGCTGGCGTTTATTACGCTGCCTGCCGTCTTTGCGCAGATGCCCCTGGGTGGTATTTTCGGGGTACTGTTTTTCTTTCTGCTGGGAATTGCCGCCCTGACCTCCGCCATATCCCTTCTGGAAGTGGTGACGGCCTGGCTGATCGACGAGAAGGGCTGGTCCCGAAGAAAGGCCGCCACTTGCATGGGAGCGGTTATTTTTGCTGTCGGCCTTCCGGCGACCCTGGGCTACAGCGTGCTGAAAGACTTCTCCTTCCCAGGCTTGAATACAGATTTACTTGACACCTATGACTGGTTTGCCAACAGCATCTTCCTGCCGTTGGGAGGATTTTTTATGGCTTTATTTACAGGATACGTGTGGGGAATCAAACACGCGGTTCACGAAGTCAATAAAGGCCACAAGGCGTTTTCCGTCGGAACATGGTGGACCCTGCTTATCCGTTACGTTGTTCCCGTGCTGATTCTTGTCATCATGGCCATGGGCATTTATGATACCTTCTGGCGATAAGTGGACAAACATGAAAAACCGTTTTTCTTTTTCAAAAAAAGATATCGAACAAATAACATCAATGGGGATTTCAAATCCTGATGTGGAAAGGCAGCTGGCCATCTATTCACAAGGACCTCGCTATTTGCAACTGGAGAGGCCCTGTACGGTAGGTGACGGGATTCGCGCTGTAACTCCTTCGCAAAGAAAAAAACTGATTCAGTATTATGACGCCGCAGCTGATCAATGCAAAATATTAAAATTTGTACCGGCGTCCGGGGCTGCCAGCCGAATGTTCACAGACTGGTTTACAGCGGCTCAAAAGGGCAGCTTCGGCAGCGCCTGGCGGGATCGGTCTTTCTTTGCTGATTTGAACAGAATGCCTTTCATTTCAATCCTTCAAAAAGACAGGTTGGCTCATCATAGCATCAGGCAAAAGAATGTCGGGGCAATTCTTAATTATATTCTTCTTCCAAACGGTCTTCGTTTTGGCTGGCTGCCAAAAGCGCTAATCCCTTTTCATGCATATCGCAACGGTGAAGTAAGGACGGCATTTGAAGAGCATTTCAGGGAAGCCGCAAGCTTTACAGTCGGAACCGGAGGATTATGCCGTTTGCATTTTACGTTTTCAGCTGAACATATTCGCGATGTCAAAGCATTGATGAAGTTGATTGTTCCCCTGTGTAAAAAATGCTCTGATGTACGATTCAAAGTGGATTTGTCTGTGCAGTCACCCGCTACGAATATCCTGGCGGCTGATGAAAACAATCTGCCTTTCCGTGACGAAACAGGCCGTCTCGTGTTCAGGCCGGGCGGTCACGGTGCGCTCATCCAGAATCTTCAGAATCTGGATGCGGACCTGATTTTTATTAAAAACATTGACAATATTGTGCCGGATGCCCAGCAGAAGAAAATCCTGCCTTACAAAAAAATGCTGGGGGGGCTGGCTCTGCAATTGCGAAAGACTGTTTTTACGATGCTTCGGCAGCTGGAAAAAGGCCAACTTACAGACGATGAATTAGAAACGATAACAGACTTTTGCCGTATGGAATTGAACAAAAGCTTTTCAAAAGATTTTTCAAAACTTTCCCCGCAGGAAAAAAAGCGACAGCTTTTTATGCACTTAAACCGTCCGTTGCGAATCTGCGGGATGGTGCGGAATGAAGGGGAACCCGGCGGCGCGCCTTTCTGGGTAAGGGAGAAAGACAAATCGCAAACCCTGCAGATCGTGGAATCAGCCCATGTTGATCCAAACCGGCCTTCTCAAAAAAACATCTGGTCGCGTGCTTCTTATTTCAACCCGGTCGATATGGTCTGCTGCACGAAAAATCATCGTGGCAAAAAATTTAATCTGGCTGATTATGTAAATCGTGATGCATATTTGATCATTCCCAAAACGGAAAAGGGGAGGCGTCTCAAAGCCCAGGAGATGCCGGGGCTTTGGAATGGGGGTATGGCATACTGGAATACCGTATTTGTTGAACTCCCTCTGATTGTTTTTAATCCGGTCAAAACTGTTTATGATCTGCTGCGTCCCCAGCATAGAGGGGGCAGGTCGATTTAAATGATGCGGCATTCCGGATCGTCTTTGGGTGCTGCTTTTGCCTTCACAATAACGGATTGATTATGGATCCGGCAGACAACGTCAGCTTCAGTGTTTGACGGAGCGTCCGAGTAGCGGACACACAGCGATGCCGCCGCGGCCATGATCGCTTCACCGCCGTATGGGGCGATCACGAGCGGACCGGGGAAAGTGGCCATATTGCAAACCAGGTCATCATCCATGGAGAGTTTCCGCAAACACTCGTTATCGGCTTGGTTTCTCCCAACGATAATTTTACCAGAGTCATTATTTCGAAAATGCCGCCCGTATTTCAACAGTTCGTAATCCCGAATATTCCGGTCTTCCGAATGGTCCATCAGGTCACGCAGGCGCCTGGAAAATATCGGATCCGTGAGCAGGCAGCCGCCGGCAGGGGCCGGATAATGCTTTATCCCGAATGCTTCCGCCAGGCGCATTTGTTCTTTGCGCCCTCGTCCCGAAATTGCCAGGAGTAGTGAGCGATCGATCTTTCCTTCACGTTCAGGTATTATGGGATCAAGTAATTGAGCGGAAAGCGGACGCAAAATGTAATCGGCGTACCCGGAGTTTTTCGCAACGACATAAAGAGACTGTCTGGTCTGCGACATGGGCCGCTGTCCCAGAACCTCACCGGTTACCAGAAAGTCAGCGCCGGTTTCCTCCATTTTTCTGCCTGCGATTTTCAGCATCAATGTGTGACAGTCAATACAGGGGTTCATGTTTTTACCGTAGCCGTATCGCGGCGCTTTGAGCATACGCAGATGTTCTGTTGTGATGTCCTCGATGATGAGGGGGAGGGGAATCTGAGTAGCTGCCGCCCGGGCCTTGGACGCCCCGAAGAAGGGAGTTGTGAATGCCAGGCCGGTAACGTCGATATTCTGTTTTTGTACCATCATGGCCGCCAGGATGCTGTCCAGCCCGCCGGATAAAAGGGCAATTGCTTTTACTGTCATCTACAAACCTGAAATCAAAAGGAAAAGCGCCGCAGATCAATGCCCGCAGCGCTTATTCATGATTGAGCAATCCATGCAGGCCTCAATATTGGATGATGCCTGCCGACCACGTTTCCTGCATTAGACCACGCAGGTCATTATTAAAATCAAAATTCACAACGTAAAGTTCCTTATCGGTTTTAATCCTGGTACCGCTGAAACCAAGGGTATAGGATAAATTATATCCGTCATGTTTGATGTCGAATACTTTTACATCGACATCTTTTTCTGCCTGAATATTAAGGGAAGCCAGTAGTGCATGAGAAAAATCCCGGACAGGTGATCTGGGTAAAAGAGTTTTCGGAGGAAGGGAATAAATTTCTTCCGGCTTTTCGGCAAGACCTTTTCCGGAAGAAATTTCCGTGATGATCAGAGAATGCTGGGCAGCATATTTCACTAATGCTCGAGGCAGCAGGTTGCTGTTTGCATCAACAAAACGCAGAGCCTGAATCGTCGAAGGAGATGTTTTTTTGTTTTTGGCTGAGATGATCCAATCAACAACAACATTCAGCGAGGGGCGTGATCCCACGGAAACGGGTTTATTCGATTTGACAATCTCGTAACTTCTGGTCTTGTTAAATATTTTCTTCAAAGTAGTGATAACATCATCTCTGGCATCAATCCTGATCATGTGGTAGTTGCTCCAGTATCCATGGATCATTTTTTTCAGGTGATCAATGGAGCGGTTTCCTGTATCAAGAAATATCGTTTGATTCTCAAGTTCCACAACGGGAATAACAGAGCAGTCGATTGTAATCTGTTCCGTTCCGGAGACAGGAAGATAATAATTGCCGTCTGTCGTCAAGGTGCCATTCAATTGCGTGATCACATGTTTGACAACCTGCAGGCGGACCGGTGACGGCAGAACAACTGTATCTTTCCCGGCCACTTTTTCAGCTTCTTTCACCTCCGGTTCTTCGGATTCCAGTGAGACTTCAGGCATCCTTCCGGAGGCCGTCAGCATCTTTCCTTCGGGCAGGCGAACGATCTGTCCAATGTAAATCCTATTGACATCCTGAATTTCCGGGTTCAGGGATTTTAGCAATAAAAGGGTTTTTTGTGTCTGTGAGCCGGACTTGATACGAAGATCGCGGCGGATAATCCGGATGAGACTGTCGCCTTTTTTAACCCTATAGGTTTGAGAGCTGGTGGAGGTTGTTTTTTTGCTTGCTTTCAAAGCGCTTTTCCCGGGCATAACGCCCGGCAGCTTATTGATAATCTCTGACAGAACGTCGCCTTCCTGAACCGTGTAGGTATGAGCAGGTTTTTTGGACACAGCTGTTTTGCTGAATGTAAGCTGTGCTGTGTCTTCGGTTTGAGCCAAAGCCAGGGAATAAAAGAGTGCGCCTGAAAGAATGAAAACAGTAACGGTCCACCACAGTGTCTTCCTCATTTTCTGTTGCCCCCAAAAGTCAGAAAATCAAAAATTATCGTAATAATTACTTTAACTGTTCAAAAAAGTCAATTTTAATCCCGCTGCTGCCTGACGAGCGTTAATTCTCCGTAGCTTGCTGCGAGATGGTTGATTCTGGATTAATGAAGGAGAATGAAAAGCATCCGAAGATTCGTCTCTGGATACGTGCAGGGGAAAATGCTCAGATGACTTTTTTCATTGCTGCGATGGCTACTTCAATCTGGTCATCATCCGGTTCCCGGGTAGTGATTTTTTGCAGCGCCAATCCCGGCCAGCTTAAGATCTGAACAAGTTTAAAATGGCTGTACTTTCCCGTAAAGCGGATCGCTTCATAGGAAATACCCGCAATGACCGGCATCAGCAGGATTTTATAAATGACCCGGTGCAGGAAATCAGGACGTCCCAGCAGCGAAAAAACAAGAATGGAGACAATCATGACAAAAAGAATAAAGCTGGTGCCGCATCGCGGGTGGCGCGTGGAATAGTTCTTAACGTTTTCAACGGTCAGATCCTGTCCGTCTTCCCAGGCAAAGACCGTCTTATGCTCGGCGCCGTGGTACATATAAACACGC
This sequence comes from Deltaproteobacteria bacterium HGW-Deltaproteobacteria-1, assembly GCA_002840635.1. Classification (GTDB taxonomy): domain Bacteria; phylum Desulfobacterota; class Syntrophia; order Syntrophales; family Smithellaceae; genus UBA8904. The sequence continues at coordinate 5,719 of PHBN01000056.1, read as the reverse complement.
CGCATGTCCGACATGAGCAGGGTCGCGGCCAGGAAACATAAAAACAGGCTCAGACGGACGCAACCCTCCAAGATATTTAAAAGGATCAGGCTATCAATAAAAGGCTTTATTTTGGTGAAGAAGAAAGCCGGGACAACGACAAAGAAAAAGATGGCAACGCTAAAGCTGATCACCAGAGAGACATACAATTCCCATCCCTGGGGTTTCTGTTCTTCTTCCGACAGGGCGACTTCGGCCGAGAACATCAGGCATTTGATGCCGAGGATCATCATTTCAAACAAGGAAACCGTGCCCCGCACAAGCGGCCAGCCCAGAACTTTATAGCGTTTGGTCAGCGGAATGTATTCGCGTTCCTGAAAGACAATTTCCTTGTCCGGGCGTCGTACTGCCGCGGCGATTTTATTGCCGTGGCGCATCATGACTCCTTCAAGGATTGCCTGTCCTCCCGCGATATCTTCTGGTTTTGGTTTACAGCCCATGGAATCTCTTTACCGTTCGTTCAATTTGTTTTTGTGGCGTTTCCTTATAGTATTTAAAGGGGTCTGTCAATTTATCATTTATGAAATTGTTTGTTGCATGTTTGATGGTGAATGATATAATGTCCAATCAATGATCTTAATATGTTATGGAGGATACAAAATGGCGACTGTGGACTCATCCGCCGCTTTTATCAAGGAGTATCAGGAGAGATTTGAAAAGAAATTGAAAGAAAACGAAATCGCTCTTCTGGAACACTGGAAAAGTCAACTTGACAAAATTGAAAACTCCAGACCGGACAGCATCGCTTCTTTACTACTGCAAATTCGGAAAATGTCGGAAATGATGGAAAACCGCATCAAGGTTTTGAAAAAAGGGTAAGATGAACAGTATTGCTGATTTTTTATTCGAAATGGGAATGCTTTGCAAGACGCCCCGCAGCGGTTATCAGTTTCTCGGAAGCGGCAGGGAGTCAGTGGCGGAGCATGTTTTGCGGACGGTGTATACGGGCTACGCCCTATGTAAACTCAATCCATCTCTGAACGAACTACGCGTCTTAAAAATGTGTGTCCTGCACGATTTGCCGGAAGCAAGAACCGGCGATATGAACTACGTCAATAAAAAATATGTCCAGGTTGACGAAGCAAAGGCCGTCAGGGAATTGACGGAAAGTCTCTCGTTCGGAAACGACATCCGGCAGGCCATTGATGAGTTCAACGCAAAGGAAACCATGGAATCCCGGATTGCCCGGGATGCCGACCAGATTGCGCTGATCCTGCAGCTAAAGGAATACGGGGATCTGGGCAACAAATATTCCGAAGAATGGATACAATACGCCCTGCAGAGGCTTTGTACCGAGGAAGGCAAGAAACTGGCTGCCCGCATTATTCAGACGGATTCCTCCCACTGGTGGTTTAAAGAAAAGAATGATTGGTGGATTAACGGTAACAGCCGATGAAATTTCATCGCGGCTAAGAAGGGAGATTGAATGATTAAAAAAACGGTTCTTTTGTCTTGTGCTTTCTTTTTCGTGATCCATCTTATGTCTTGCGCAAATCATTTTGGCTCGGCAGAAATTACCAAACCCGATGAATACAAACGGGTTTATGAAGCCAAAGAGAAATATATTCTCAAGGGTATAGCTGCCGTGTTAAAAGAAAAAGAAATCGGCAGCAATGTTACCATTGATAGAAAAAACCACAGGGTTGATTCGGACTATGTTGAAGTGGATGAATGGCGGACAAAAACCAGTGCCCTTGTCCGGCGGCTCAACTGGAAAGAATGCGAGGTGACGCTGATTGTTACCACGGAGAAAAAAACATCAGGCGGATGGGAAATGCGTCGGTTGTTGACGAAAAAAGAGTATGATAATTTTTTTAACTTCATCGAATTGAAGATTTACGAAGAAATGGCCAAGGGCGAGTAGTATACAAATGTCGAAAGGAGAGAATATGGAATCCAGGAAAAAAGTATCGGCATTGCTTGGGGAATTTAAAAATTTTGCTCTCAAGGGCAATGTGATCGATCTGGCCATTGCTGTGGTTATCGGGGCGGCATTTGGTAAAATTATCGATTCTCTGGTTAAAAATATTATCATGCCGCTGATCAGTCTCATCATGCCCGGTGAACAGGGATATATGGCCTGGAAATGGGTCGTCAACGGCAAGGAAATTCCCTACGGCCTCTTTATTGGAGATATAGTGAATTTTCTTGTTATTGCTCTTGCTCTATATATATTCATCGTCAAATTCCTTGGAATGATCATGAAGAGCAAGCAGGAAGAACCACCACCCCCGCCAACGAAAGATCAGGAACTGCTGATGGAAATTCGGGATCTGCTTAAAAAATAAATGAATAAAGACAGTCAACATGTGCTCTCCAGACGGTTACAGTCGGGTCTAGCCATTATATTGAATCGTCCGGAGGCGATCAACAGTTTAACCGAAACCATGATCGACAGGATCGACGGCTTGCTGGATGAAGCGGCAGCCGATGAACGGTACCGCTTTGTGATGTTTTACGGAACCGGTTCCAAAGGGTTTTGCGCCGGTGGAGATGTCAAAGAGCTTGCCCGCCTGGCAAGTTTGAAGCAATATGATAAAGTCGATTCGTTTTTTCAAAAAGAATACGCTCTTGATTTGAAAATCCATCTTTTCCCCAAACCCGTGGTTGTGATCGCCGACGGTATCACGATGGGTGGTGGATTGGGCATTGCAGCCGGCGCCGATATCAGAATTGCCACGGACAGAACACGAATGGCCATGCCGGAAACACGGATCGGCTTTTTCCCGGATGTCGGTTCAACGGGCTGGATGTTCACACGGTGCCCCAAAGGCTATCCGGAATACCTGGGGCTGACCGGTTATGATATGCAGGGACCGGAATGTGTGCGTTTGGGTTTTGCCACACATTTCATTTTATCCGATCACATCCCGGAGCTGTTGGAAGTTTTGGAAAGTGTCAGGCTGGAAGACACTCAAAACAGGCAGGTGACAGGAAAAGCACTTCTGAAGCAGATATCAGGCATGCTTAATTTTCATATTCCCGACCGTTTCCCCATGGATGCGTGGGTGAAAGAATACTTTTCGGGCAAAACGGACATCAAGGATATTCTGGCATCTTTATCAAGATGCGGCGATCAGGAAGAACGCTGTAACGAAGTATTCGCGAGCATCGCGGAACGGTCGCCGACGGCTCTGGTCCTGACGTTAAAATTGCTGCGTTACAATGAAGGCCGTGCAATTGCGGACGTATTTGCAACTGAATTGAAAGCCTCGAAATATATGTCAAGGCATCCCGACTACCTTGAGGGCATTCGGGCCCGGCTTGTTGAGCGCGACAACAATCCCCACTGGCAGCCTGACCGGATCGAACTGGTGGATCCGTCGGGCTTCCTTTTCTGAAGCAGGCAGTGTTTTCAGCAGTGTAAATCTCTTAAATGGAGTTAAAGAGCTTTACAGGGACCGATACTATTTCTTGTGATTACGGAAAAAACCCATCAGGAATTCCGTATCCTTGGGGGATAAATCGAATTTAAAAACTGATTTTTCAATCAGCATATGCAGCGGCTGATTGGTGTTATCTTCAAGATTGGCCGAAATCCATTTAATTGCTTTCTGAATATTTTCACCTTCCGGCATTACGGTTGCCATAGCTTTGAATCCTCCTCATCAATAAAGAATATAATGGCTAAAAGAAGTCCTTAAGAAAATCATTTGATCGTTACATACTACAATATGCTTTAAAAATTAACTAAATTTTGCATAAATTTGACATTATTGCTTTAATTATTAAATTTCACAAGAAGTGAAGATTTCACAAGAAGGAGAAAACGATGAAAAAATCTCTTGGCGCTTTATCTCTTATTTATCCCGCTCCCGTCTGGGTGATCGGGACATATGATAAGGATGGCAGGGCCGATGCCGCAACAGTTGCGTGGGGTGGAATATGCAGTTCAAAACCGCCCGCTGTGGCCATTTCACTGAGAAAATCAAGATATACCTATAATAATATTATGGAACGGCAGGCATTTACCGTAAATGTGCCGAAATCCGTGAATGCAAGCTGATTGGCCAGACTGAAATTGGTGTCCATGTGCACTTAATCGGCGAGATACTGGATGTAAAGGTTGATGAATCCATGCTGGGCGGGGACGGCCTGCCGGATATATTAAAGATTGCGCCGGTAATTTATGCCCCGGAAAATCAGGCATATTACGGTGTTGGAAAATTTCTGGGGAATGCTTTTGCCATAGGCAAGGATTTAAAATAACGGTTGATAGCTTTTAATGAATATATAATGATTAAATGAAAAAAATGAAAGGAGATGAATGATGGCAAAATCAATTAAGGGGACAAAAACAGAGAAGAATCTGCTGGCTTCCTTTGCCGGTGAGGCGCAGGCCAGAAATCGATACACTTTTTTCGCAAGCGCTGCAAAAAAAGAAGGATATGAGCAGATTTCCAGGATCTTTCTGGAAACAGCGGACAACGAAAAAGAACATGCTAAAGTGTTTTTTAAGTATCTCGAAGGCGGTGACATTGAAATTACAGCTTCCTATCCTGCCGGTGTAATTGGAGATACAAAAAGTAATCTGGAAGCAGCTGCAGCCGGTGAGAATATGGAATGGACGGTTCTTTATGCCGATGCCGCCAAAATTGCCAAAGAAGAAGGATTCCCCGAAATTGCACGTTCATTCGAGCAGATATCCAAAGTCGAAATGTTTCATGAAAAAAGATACCGCAGGCTTGCCGCAAATATAGCCAACAGTGAGGTATTCAAAAAGAAAGCAGTCACGAAATGGCATTGCATTAACTGCGGTTACGTTTATGAAGGGGATGAAGCACCAAAAGAATGTCCGGCCTGCAAGCACCCGCAGGCTTATTATGAAGCACTGGCCGAAAATTATTAACAGAACTTTTAAAGTCAGCTAACTTTCCAAACAGCCCATGTTGTTTAACACGGGCTGTTTTTTTATTCTCTTTAAGGCTATTGCTTTAAAGATTGGATATCAGAAGACGTTCTTTAACCATTAGATCTTGTTGTGCTTGACACTGAAATAAAAATACCCTAGATTGGCGCAGTTTTTTCAAGAGGAGTCGTTCGCGTATGTCAACAAAAAAGCAACGCAGGTCTGAAAATTTCAAAGACCGGCAGAAAAAGAAGTCAACCCGGATTGTTTATTTAGTGGCAATAATCGGCGGAGTTGTATTATTGCTGGTTATTTTTTTTGTTATCCTGTTTAACGCATTATTCCCACCTGTTGATGTGGAGGCCTTAAAAAAGAAGAAAAAGGTAGTCGCTGAAATCTATTTTTCAGACCAGCAGGAACGCTTCCTGGTTGCCGAGAAACGCTATATATTTGAGCAAGAAGATCCCGCTCTGCATGCCAGGGAAGTGGTTAAGGCCCTGCTGGAAGGTTCCAAGACCGGACATATTAATACGTTCCCGGCCAATGTTACCCTTCGAGACATAAAACTGGATGAAGACGGTCTGGCCCAGGTAAATTTCAGCGCCGGTCTGACCAAATTCCATCCGGGTGGTTCCACGGCGGAAATGGCCACCATATACTCATTGACAAATACATTGGCCGCCAATATCCCGGAAATCAAAGCCGTAAAAATTCTGGTAGAAGGCAAGTCAGTGCCTTCGATCAAAGGTCATATAACCACCGATCATCCCTTCAGGCCGGATCCTGATCTGTACGTTCCGGTCAAAGAAGAGAAGAACTGATATCATTATG
>PHBN01000371.1 GCA_002840635.1 Deltaproteobacteria bacterium HGW-Deltaproteobacteria-1 | reverse complement strand
CCGAATAATTCCGCCTCAATGAGATTCTCGGGAAAGGCGGCGCAATTGGCTGTGAGGAAAAGTTTTGTCGGCAGGTCGCTTTTAAAATGAATGGCGCGTGCCACAACATTTTTGCCCGTTCCGGTTTCTCCGGTGATGAGAACGGGCGCGTCGGTGTCCGCCGCAAGATCAATGGTACGGATAATTTCATCAAATATACCGTGACCGGCGATCAGTTCATATTCTACAGTGTCTCTCGTATTCTGGTAGTCCTGGATTTGCTCTGTTTTCTCCAGCTCCTGTGTGCGGAAAGCCTGTTTGATGGTCAGCTCCAGCTCAGCCATTTCAAAGGGCTTGGAAAGATAGTCATGAGCGCCAACCTTAATGGCTTCGATGGCATTGTTGAAGCTCGGGTAGGCTGTGACGAAGATGATTTTCGTCTGCTCATTTTGTTTCAGAATGGCAGGACAAAGCGTTATACCTTCCGTATCGGGAAGTTTTTGATCGAGAATAACCACATCAATTTTGGTTTCTGTACAGAGCTTCAGGCCGTCTTTGCCTGTATTGGCCATCAGCACATCCGTTTTTTCATCGGTCAGCAGATCGTGCACGGACTCACAGAAAATATCATTGTCGTCAATAATCAGGATTCTTCTTTTGACTTTCATCATGCGTTACGGGCACCTTCGGGAATAACGATGGTCACACTGGTCCCTTTATCTTTGGTGCTTTTGATTTCCATGTTTCCCTTCATCAGCGTTACCATTTTCAATGTAATCATCAAACCCAGACCCGTTCCGCGGGTTTTTGTCGTATAGAAGGGTTTGAAAAGATTGGCCTGCGCCTCTTTTGACATACCGCAGCCGTTGTCTTCGACAATAATTGCAACCAGTTCATCCTGTTTCATCACCCGAACATTAATTTTCTTATTTGTTTGGTCTTCAAGAGCATCCGATGCGTTGGTGATCAAATTCAGCAAAACCTGGTGGAGGAGGCGAGGATCGGCCCTGACGCTTGTTACATTCGAATCAACGATTTTACTGATTTCGATGCCGGATTGATAAAGATCATTGCGAACCAGCGCGATAAAACGGACCAGGAAATCATCGATATGTATATCTTGAATTTCAGGCTTTTCAAAGATGCTGAAGCTCTTGAGCGCCCTGAGGAGAAACTCGACACGGGATATTTCCGTCATGGCACGGTCGACATACTTTTCGACCGTTTCGGGGGAGTATTCGACGAGATTCCTTTTCAAGACACTTAATGTCATTTTGATGGAATTGATCGGATTGCCCAGTTCATGACGTATGCCGGAAAACACAAAGCTGATGTTATCCATTGAATTGACCGCTTCAGCGATGGACTCCAGGCGGCTTCTTTCGGTGATATCACGGATGATGATCCAGATGAAGTTGTCTGCAATCATGTATGGCGTATAGCCCAGCAGGCGGTTTTTAAAACGCAACGTATAATTTTTTCCGAAAATTTCTTTTTCGGGTTTGCTGCCGAAGTCTGTTAAAAGCAAAGACAGGAGATTGCGATAGTCCAATAAATTCTGATTTTGCTGGAAAATCTCTACAGCAAATTTGTTTTTGAAGATGAGTTCTCTTGTTTTCACATCCAGAATGACGATGCCCAGATCAATCGTCTCCATAATACTGGCATATAAAGAGTTCTCCAAATGATTTTCCGAATG
>PHBN01000370.1 GCA_002840635.1 Deltaproteobacteria bacterium HGW-Deltaproteobacteria-1 | reverse complement strand
GAGCGCCTTGGTGTCGATCAAAGCATCTGTCATAACATACGTGAGCAACGTTGCCATATTGGGTTCAATCATACCGGCGCCTTTGGCAATCCCGCAGACGGTAATATCCCTGGCTCCGACAATTCCCTTACGGATAGCTATCTTGGGATATTTATCTGTTGTCATCATGGCCGATTCGGCATCCTCGATGCCAAACTCATTCAGCCCCTTGACCAGTTTGCCGATGCCGGTTTCAATTTTTTTCAGAGGAAGCCTTTTGCCGATCACACCCGTCGAACACACCAGAAGATGTTCTTCGGGAATTTTTAACTGTCTGGCCACCGCCGCAGAAACGGCCAGTGCGTCTTCCATTCCTTCTTTTCCTGTAGCCGCGTTGGCACAGCCGCTGTTGGTGATAATCGCCTGCGCCATTCCTCTTTTGATCCTTTCCGCATCAATCAAAACGGGCGCTGCCCTAAAAATATTTTTTGTAAACATCGCGGCTGCCTTTGCCGGAACTGTGGAATAAATCAGCCCCAGATCCTTCTGGTCACCGCCTTTAATACCCGCAGAAACTCCGTTGGCTAAAAAACCGGGCACGCTTACTTTAGTGTTGGTCGATTTTACCATTGCAGCAGCTCCTTGTTAAATCTTAAACCCCGCAGCATTTTTTATACTTCTTGCCACTGCCGCAGGGACAGGGATCGTTCCGTCCAACCTTCTCCGTGTCACGTCTGATGGTTTGGTTTGCCGGCGTATCTTCACCACGGCTCATTATATAATCCTGTTTCTGTTTCTGCCTTATTTCTTCGACTTCTTCTTCCCTCTGGATTCTGACCAGGCATAGTTTTTCCAAGGTGTCCATCTTAATGCGGCTGATCATTTCCATGAACATAGCATAACCTTCACGCTGGTATTCCCTTATCGGATCTTTTTGGCCATAACCGCGCAGACCGATGCCTTCCCTCAGGTGATCCATGGAGAGCAAATGCTCTTTCCAATGGGTATCAATTGCCTGCAGCATGATGACTTTCATGAGATAATTCATCAGTTCAGGGCCGAATTCTTTTTCTTTGCCTCGCAAATATTTTTGCACATTCTCCATGATGAAACTGTGGATGGCGGTTACAGACGTCATACCGGGTGCCGTGCTTACATCCAGCCGCAAATTGAATTGTTTGAATATTGCATCATCGAGCGATTTAAGGTTCCAGTCCTGAGGATGGCTTTTTTCTTCTGTAAATTCAGACAAAAGATCACCGGAAATTTCCTCAACCATTTCTTCAACATCTGACCATAAATCATTGCCACGCAAGACTTTTTTGCGTTGTTCATAAATGACTTTTCTCTGATTGTTCATGACGTCGTCATAATCGAGCAGATGCTTTCGAATATCGAAATTCTGGCCTTCAACTCTCTTTTGAGCGTTTTCAATTGCCCTGGAGATGTATTTATGTTCAATGGGCTGGCCTTCTTCAAGACCGACGGTATCCATTACGGTAGATATTCTGTCTGCTCCGAAAACCCTGAGCAGGTCATCTTCCAGCGAAAGGAAGAAACGCGATGAACCCTTGTCTCCCTGACGGCCGGATCTTCCTCTCAGTTGATTGTCAATTCGGCGGCTTTCATGCCTTTCCGTTCCCAGGATGTGCAGTCCCCCCAGATCAGCGACATTTTCGCCGAGTTTAATATCCGTCCCGCGA
>PHBN01000369.1 GCA_002840635.1 Deltaproteobacteria bacterium HGW-Deltaproteobacteria-1 | reverse complement strand
CTGGCCATTGAAATTCTTCAAAAAATGAAAACGCACGAGGACATCAAATTATGATCCCGATGGTTGATTTGAAAAAGCAGTACTCCCGGCTGAAAAACAGGATTGACCAGGCGGTTGGGCAAACTCTGGAGCAGACGCAATTCATTCTGGGACCTAATGTCGGAAAACTGGAAAAAGAAGTTGCCACGTATCACGGAGTGCCTTACGCTATAGGGTGCGCCAACGGCACGGATGCCCTGATGCTCGCTTTGAGAGCCTGCGGGATCGGCCCCGGCGATGAAGTCATTACAACCCCTTTTACGTTTATTGCCACAGCGGAAGTTGTCGCGCTGGTGGGTGCCAAGCCCGTTTTTGTTGACATCTGTGCGAACACGTTCAACATGGATCCTGATAAGATCACTGCCAAAATCACTCCCCGGACCAAAGCCATCATTCCGGTCCATCTTTTCGGGCACCCTGCCGATATGGTACCAATTATGGACATTGCACGAAAACATCACCTGAAGGTGATAGAAGACTGCGCACAGGCGTTCGGGGCAAAATACCGGGAACACACCGTCGGCACCATGGGCGATGCAGGCTGCTTCAGTTTTTTCCCGAGCAAAAATCTTGGCTGCTACGGTGACGGCGGAATGGTGATCACGCGCGACGACCAAATCGCCTCAAAAATCAAAATGCTCCGCAACCACGGCAGCGCCGTTCGCTATTATCATTCCGAAGTCGGCTACAACAGCAGGCTCGATGAAATTCAGGCGGCCATTCTGCGCGTTAAGCTTCCCGAAATCGACGCGTCTAACGATGCGAGACGGCAAAACGCCGCCCTCTACTGCGACGCCATCAAAGCGAAAGATATCCTGCTGCCTACCGAGAGACCCGACTGCAAGCACGTGTACCACCAGTTCACCATCCGCACCCGAAACCGCCAGGCCATTGCCGATGCGCTCTCCGAAGCAGGAATTGCCTCAGCCGTTTACTACCCCGTCCCACTGCATCAGCAGGACGTCTTTCTGAAAATGTACAATTTGAAAGAAAGTCTGAACGTCAGCGAAACCTGCGCCAGCGAGGTTCTTTCTTTGCCGATGTTTCCGGAACTCACTCCGGAAGAAATCAGGCAAATAGCCGATGTGGTCAATAATGTCCGTTGAAAAAAACAACATAACGCAAAACATCCCCGCGTCAAAAGGTTACGCAAAGAAAGTGATGATCGTTGCCGGGGAGGCCTCCGGTGATCTGCATGGCGAATCAAAGCCGGGATCAGAAAATTTATGGACCAGATGAAACCGAATCTTGTGATTCTGATTGATTTTCCGGATTTCAACTTGAATATCGTGGCCCGGACTGCTAAAAAGAAAAACATCAACGTTTTTTACTACATCAGTCCGCAGGTGTGGGCCTGGCGCGAGGGAAGAGTCAGGCAAATCAAAAGGCTGGTTGACAAAATGGCCGTTATTCTACCCTTTGAAGTGGATTTTTACCGGGCACACGGATTTCCGGTTCACTACGTCGGTCATCCCATGAGGGACACGGTAAAAACCCTGTTTACCAAATCCCTGGCAAGGCTTCATTTCGGTCTTTCTGAAAAAAAAACGACCATCGGGCTCTTGCCGGGCAGCCGGTCGGCAGAAGTCGCCAGGCTTTTGCCCGTAATGATCGAAGCTGCTCAAATTATTTCGAAAAAAATCCCGGATGTTCAGTATATTCTGCCCCTGGCGGACACACTGGATGAAAGAACCATCGCCGCTATGCTTGCCCAATCCGGAATAAATGTCAAAATCGTCTCCGGCCAGATCTATGATGTTCTTGCCTGCTGCGATCTGGCAATTGTAACCTCCGGAACGGCAACGCTGGAAACCGGCCTGATGGGTGTCCCCATGATTATTGTTTACAAGGTGTCTCTTTTTTCGGAACTGATCGCCAGAATGATCATCAGACGTCAGCACATCGGCCTGGTCAACATCATTGCAGGCAAAACTATCGCCCCGGAACTGCTGCAGAGAGATGCAAACGGTCCGCGCATCGCATCCGAGGCGCTGACCGTTCTGCTAAACGACAGCAAAAAACAGGAAATCATCGCCCAGCTCAACGACATCCGTATGGAAATTTTTAAACGACTTTTGCAAATGGCCAGACCGTACACCTCGCGCTTTCTTCTGGCGATGATTTTCATGCTCATTGCGGGAGGCCTGCAGGCCTCTTTGCCGCTGGTATCCAAGCCGGCAATTGACGAAATTTTTGTCAGCAAAGACATGGCGGCCCTGAAATGGATCCCCTTTTTGATTATCGGTATTTTTTTGTTTAAGGGACTGTGCTCCTATGGACAGGTCATTTTGATGAGTTCCATCGGAATGCGCATTGTCACCGATTTGCGCAACAAGCTTTATGAATGCATCCAGAGGCAGTCTCTGGCTTTCTTCACTGAAAATTCAACGGGCATTTTAATGTCGCGTATCACCAATGATGTTCTGTCCGTCCAGACGACCGTTTCGGAAGCGGTAACCGCCCTGGTGAAAGATAGCTTCACTCTGATCTGCCTGGTCGGCGTGATCTTTTACACGGACTGGAAGCTCGCGCTGATTGCCATGGTTGTTTTCCCGCTCACGGCTTACCCGATAGCCCATTTCGGCAAAAAAATGCGGAAAGTCACAACGGCCTCACAAATCACCATGGGGACACTCACTTCCCTTTTGCAGGAAACAATTTCGGGCACCCGTATTGTCAAGGCGTTTGGCATGGAAAGATACGAAAGCAAGCGGTTCAGCGTCGAAAACGAACGACTCTTCAGCCTGGTCATGAAAACCATTTCCGTCAATGCCATTTCCAGCCCACTCATGGAATTTCTGGGCGGACTGGGTATCGCCGCCGTCATCTTTTACGGCGGCTACAGTGTCGTTCACGGTTATTCCACGCCCGGCAAGTTTTTTTCATTCCTGGCGGCCCTGCTTATGCTTTATGAGCCGGTGAAGCGTCTGACCAACATCAACAACACGATCAATCAGGGCATTGCCGGCGGCGAACGCATCTTCAGCATTATCGATCGCGTACCGGATATTATAGATAAACCCGGCGCAGGGAATCTCCCGCCGATTACAAAACGCATCGATATCGAAAACGTAACGTTCCGTTACGAAGAAAAGCCTGTCTTAAATAATATCAACCTCTCCATTAAAGCCGGTGAAGTCGTCGCGTTTGTAGGCATGAGCGGGGGCGGCAAAACGTCTCTCGTGAATCTGATCCCCCGTTTTTACGATGTCTCCGAAGGCCGCGTTCTGATCGATGGCAGGGACATCCGCGACGTGACGCTGCAATCCCTGCGCAGCCAGGTAGCCATTGTCACTCAGCAGACTATCCTCTTCAATGACACGGTTAAAAACAACATCGCGTATGGTGATATACAAAGAACGGATGAAGACATTATCAATGCCGCAAAGGCGGCCAATGCACACGATTTCATCGTGAAGCTCCCGCAGGGCTACGACAGCAACATCGGTGAACTGGGAACCAAACTGTCCGGCGGTGAAAAGCAGCGCATTTCCATCGCGCGGGCCTTGCTCAAAGACGCGCCTATCCTGATTCTGGACGAAGCGACATCGTCGCTGGACACGGAAGCGGAAATCGAAGTGCAGGAAGCGCTGGATAATCTCATGAAAGGGCGCACTACACTGGTCATCGCTCATCGGCTTTCGACCATCCGCAATGCCGACCGGATCATTGCCCTGGTCAACGGGGAAATCGTTGAGGAAGGCAATCACGAAACCCTGATGGCTAAAAAAGGCG
>PHBN01000368.1 GCA_002840635.1 Deltaproteobacteria bacterium HGW-Deltaproteobacteria-1 | reverse complement strand
GCCTCCGCGCCGGTTTTTTTGATGAGCGACACGGCGCGACCTCCCAGCTGTATGGCCGTGGCTTCGTTGATTTTTTTAAATCCGTAACTGCCGTTGAGTCCGCAGCAGGCGTCATCGAGGATCCTGCATTCCAGGCCTGGAATCATCTTCATTAAATCAGCTGCCGGGTAACCGATTTCCAGTGCGCGCAGATGACAGGGGATATGATACGCAAGCGTCCGGTTAACTTCCTTAAAGTCAGGTTTAGCCCCGCCGCGTTCGGCAACCAGTTTGAGGAGATATTCATGCAGATCATAACTGTTTTCCGAAATCTTTTTTGCGCCGGGGATATCCATGATTCCCTGGTAATCGTGCAGCAGACACAGACCGCAGGATGTACAAGTATAGACCACGTCGTAGCCCGCGTCGATGTAATTGGACAGGGAGGCGACATTCTTCCTGGCAAAATTTCGCGCCAGCGCCAGGTTGCCGTTGCCCAGCGCGGGCAGACCGCAGCACCATTGTGGCGGCAGAACGACGTCAACCCGAAAGGACTGGAGAAGCCGGATGATTTTTCTGCCGATGTCCGGGCGGTAAAAGTTGATGAAACAGCCATAGAAAAATGCGACTTTCTTTGATTCGCGGCTGCGGGTCTTCTTTTCTCCCCGCATGGTTTTGAAACTGAATTTAGGGAATGGGATGTAAGTTGCAATTCCTATGCGCTGAAATATTTTTTTGCCGATTTTAGTTGAGGCAAAACGGTTGGCCAGAGGAGCAGTCATGGATCCAAGCGTGGAGAGATAGTAATTGTTGGCAAAAAGCAGGTGCGCGGCCGTATGGGGATGCTCGAGGCCGTACTTCTGCTGTGCCCGGAGGATAATCTGTGCGGGTTCTACGCCGCATGGACAGGCCATTTCGCAACGCTTGCACTGGCTGCATAGCAGCACCCATTCATCGACGGATTTTTCCCTTTCGCTGCGGAATCGCTGGGCATCGGGTCCCGCCTGCTTGGGGCCCGGGAAAGCCGGGTTGACCCGGAACACGGGGCAGTTTTCCACGCAGATTGTGCAGCGTATGCAGTGTTCGAATTTCATCGGATATGCTCCAGGCAGGATTTTGCAGCAGCCTGTCCCGTTGCCAGCGCAAAACCATGACCGCAGCCGTTTTTCAGCGTCTCTGTGTATGCGAGAATGGCTCCGCATACGAAAACGTTATCCCAGGGGCAGTCCGCGGGCCGGAAGTCTGAATTGACCGCAACACCCGCCTGGCCAATGCCGTGGTTTAAGGAAAAATAATCATGATCAAACCAGGTTTCGCGTTTACCGGGCAGAAAGACAGGCAGGTGGAACACGTTTTCTACAATGTTGTCACGGTTCGCATGAAGACCGCCCCCGACAAAAGACCCGGTAGCGAGAATGAACGCTTTGGCGTTCAGGCTATTGGGTCTGCCCTGTGATTCGGCGATCACAGCTTCAATTTTCCTTCCGGATTTTTCCACGCCGACAACAGGCCAGCCCCAGTAGATAACACCTCCCTGTCGGCGAAAATGGTCTTTCAGATGGTTAAACAGCCTGCGGCCGGGCATGGAAGGCGGAATGGTCGGGATTTCAAAGACGGGACACTCCATGCGGGATTCGATGGTTTTCACAATGGCCGCCGCCGATTCCAAGCCCAAAACGGCCGGGAAACCGATTTTATCCTCCCG
>PHBN01000367.1 GCA_002840635.1 Deltaproteobacteria bacterium HGW-Deltaproteobacteria-1 | reverse complement strand
TGGCAAAGTTAATCTTTTCGGAGATAACTCCTACACACTCATTGCCAAGTTCTCAAGTGTTGCCGGTCTGAGAAAGGGCAGTCCTGTGAACATCCTTGGCATTGATGTCGGACGTGTTGAAAAAATCACCATGGACCAGGAAGACCTGATGGCTGTTGTCGAACTAAGAATCAACAACGGTATTAAAGTCTATGACGACGCCATCGCCTCGATTAAAACAGAGGGGCTCATCGGCGACAAGTATCTCAGTATCGACCCGGGCGGAGGAGGTGATCTTCTGAAGAACAACGGGGTCATCACAGACACACAGGCAGCTGTTGATGTTGAGCAGCTTATCAGTAAATACGCATTTGGAGAATTAAAAAAGGTTTCCGCTAACAAAAAGGAAAAGGAACAGACACAGACACAGGAACAGGAAAAGGAAAAGAAATAGGCTACAGGAGGCCCGGACTATGATAAAAAAGATTACCATATTCAGTTTATTGACGATGCTAATATTATGCGTTCCGGTTTACGCCGGAGCGCCAATGACAACCGTGGAAGCTACCGTCAACAGAGTACTTGACGTGCTGCGGGATCCCAAGATGAAAGGCCCGAGTGCCAAGGCAGCAAAAGCGGAAAAACTCCGCGTGATTTACAAGGATATGTTTGATGAAATGGAGTTTTCCAGACGCACCCTGCAGCGTAACTGGAACAAGTTTACACCTGATCAGCGCAAGGAATTCGTTAATCTGTTTGAACAGGTTCTGGAAAAAGCTTATCTGGATAAAATTCTTGAATATTCCAACGAGAAGGTCGTTTTCCATAAAGAAACGATGGCCTCGGATGACAAAGCGGAAATTCAATCGAAGATTGTAACATCCTCGAAAGAAATCCCCATCTACTACAGGATGATTCTCAAAAACGGTAAGTGGAAGGTTTACGATGTCGTGGTGGAAAATGTGAGCCTGGTTCAGAACTACCGAACCCAGTTCAGTGATATTTTGGCCGGCGGTACACCGGAAAAACTGCTCGAAACTCTTCGCCAGAAAGTAAAGATGCAGTAAATATCATCCATCGGTGGTTTACTGATCTTGGCAAGAGGCAAGTAATCTTTTTTCAGACCAACACGGATCAGAAAAGCAACCCGCAAGAAAAATATTTTTAGATAAACTTCGTATAATATGGACGCCCTGTCATGAGACATTGCACATCAATCATTATACTGTTCTTGATGTTTTCTTCGGGACTCACGCCCGGCCTTAGTCTGGCTTCTGACCCTGCAGGGTCACCGGGAAAATCTTTGTCCATTCAACCGGCAGCGCCGGTAAAGGCAGGAGGTACTCCGGCAACAACGTCAAAGAAACCGAATAATGCTGTTAAAGATGAATACGCCGATGATCAGAGCTTCGATTACGACGATCCGTTCGCGGAAGCAAAAGTGACCATTGCCGATCCGATAGAACCAATCAACAGAATCTCGTACCTTGTCAATGACAAGCTCTATTACTGGGCAATCAAGCCAGTGGCAAACGTTTACAAATTGATTGTTCCTGAACCCGCGCGGATCAGTGTGAAACAATTCTATTTCAACATGAAATTCCCTATCCGTTTCGTCAATTGCCTGCTGCAGGCCGATTTCAGCGGTGCAGGCATTGAATTCGGCCGTTTTACGATCAATACGATATGGGGCATTGGAGGATTG
>PHBN01000055.1:3271-11421 GCA_002840635.1 Deltaproteobacteria bacterium HGW-Deltaproteobacteria-1 | reverse complement strand
TTTCGAGGAAACGAAGGTGCAGCCGGAGCAGGTCATTGATCCCCGCATCGCGTTCATAACGACCCATGTCATGCAGGAAGTCGTCGAAAGCGGTACGGGACAGAGAGTTAAAAGTATCGGCAGACCGGTTGCCGGAAAGACAGGCACGACCAATGACACCCGTGATGCCTGGTTTATCGGGTTTACGCCATCTGTGATTACCGGCGTCTGGGTTGGTTTTGATCAGGAAAGATCTATGGGAAGACAGGAAGTGGGTGGCCGCGCGGCGGCTCCGATCTGGCTTTATTTTATGGAAGAAGTGCTGAAAGACAAACCAGTTGAAGAATTCCCGGTTCCGGACGGCGTTGTTTTTGTCAAAGTCGATCAGCAAACCGGTGAGCCGTCGCAGGGCACAGGCTCGGAACCGGTCTATGAGACTTTTCTGGAAAACGCCATGCCCGCAAAAAAGGAAGATAGTCTGACGGAAGAAGCCGAGGAATTGTTCCGTTAAAAAAATAAAAGCGAATCAAGAAAGTCTCTTGACAACAGGCATTTTTTTCGTTAAGGAATAATCATTAAACTGGGAATTAATCGTCGTAGTAGTCGTACCCATGGGGTCTGCCGCTCTGTATCGTTAAGAAAAGAGATACAAGCCGCGGGCCCCGAAAAGCCCGCGGCTTTGTTGTATCTAGTCAAGGCCGCTTTTTCCTAAAGAAACTGGCGGCTTTTTCAGTTTTCAGGGCTGATTAAAGAAACACTTCGAAGTGAGCTATCGAGGTATGAAATGAACGTTATTATAGTGCGGCAAACTGCGCAGAATTAACGCTCACCCCGCAGAAGCGGGATCAAAGGCAATGGAGGAGTCATAGCACATGAAGTTGAAAGGCACAGAAATTTTTCTGAAAGTGCTCGAAGAAGAAAAAGTTGACATTATTTTTGGCTACCCGGGAGGAGCTGTCCTGGATCTCTATGATCAGCTTTATCAAAGCAATCTCAGGCACATTCTGGTTCGACACGAACAGGGCGCGGTGCATGCCGCCGACGGTTACGCACGCGCGACGGGGAAAGTCGGTGTTTGCCTGGTAACGTCCGGTCCCGGCGCCACTAATACCGTTACCGGCATTGCCACGGCAAACATGGACTCCATTCCCCTGGTGGTATTTACAGGGCAGGTGCCGACGGGTCTTATTGGCAACGATGCATTTCAGGAGTGCGATATCACCGGCATCACCCGGCCCTGCACCAAGCACAATTTCCTGGTGCGCAATATTGAGGAACTTGCTTCAACGATCAAGGAAGCGTTTCATATCGCCCGTTCCGGACGACCGGGGCCGGTCCTCGTGGACCTGCCGAAAAATGTCATGGCCGCGCAATATGATTATGATCCGGCAAACGTAAAAATTCGCAATCAAGAAGCTGTATACAAACCGGCGCCGAAAAAAATGGCTAATGTATTGGACATGCTCAATGCCGCGAAAAAGCCCCTGATCATGACTGGAGGAGGCGTGATTCTCGGAAAAGCTTCTGACGAATTAACTCTTCTGGCCCGTAAATACGAGATCCCCGTAACGGGGACCCTGATGGGGCTCGGATCGTTTCCGGGTACTGATCCCCTTTGGCTGGGGATGCTGGGGATGCACGGCACCTATTACGCGAACATGGCCGTCAGCCATTGCGATTTTATGCTGGCCGTCGGAGTCCGCTTCGACGATCGCGTGACCGGCTCAATTGAAACATTTGCCTCCAACGCCAAGATTGTCCATATTGACATTGATCCGTCCTCCATTAATAAAAATGTAACCATTGACCTGCCGATTATCGGCGACACCAAGGCCACCCTGAAGGATATCCTCCGTTTTCTGGAAGAACATCACTATATTCAGGATGCCGACTCAAGAGCCGAATGGCTTCGTGAGCTTGCCGAATGGCGGGAAAAAGTGCCGTTGAGCTACTGCCAGAACGACGAAGTCATTAAGCCGCAGTACGTGATTGAAAAATTGCAAAAGCTGACCAAAGGAGATGTCCTGATAACAACGGATGTCGGTCAGCATCAGATGTGGACGGCGCAGTTTTTCAATTTTGACCGGCCCAATACGTTTGTTTCATCCGGTGGCCTGGGCACGATGGGATTTGGCCTGCCCGCCGCCATCGGCGTCAAATGCGCTTTTCCGGACAGGCAGGTTGTGGCGATTGCCGGCGACGGAAGCATTCAGATGAACATTCAGGAACTCGCGACTGCCGCCCAGTATAATATCGCCGTGAAGGTGGTTTTATTAAACAACGAATTTTTAGGCATGCCGCGCCAGTGGCAGGAAATGTTTTACAATAAGCGATATTCTCACACGGACATGACGTACGCGCCTGATTTTGTAAAGCTTGCGGAAGCTTTTGGCGTAATCGGCCTGCGTGCGACCAAACCCGCCGAAGTGGAAACCGTGTTGGAGCAGGGACTGGCTGCCGATAAACCCGTGCTGATGGATTTCCGCATATCGCGAGAGGAATGTGTATATCCCATGGTGCATCCGGGAGGATCGATCAATCAAATGACCCTGGGATCAAGAGAAATGATCAATTAACGGCATTGAGAAATACCCCGGCGGGCGCACGGTTCCATAAGATTCGTTGTGCTTCATCATACGGGGTGCAGTTCGCCGCCGGTGCTTTTACAAAATCGTTATTAGTAAAATAAATGTGAGGTTTAATAGCATGGAGAAAAAAGACCATATTATTTCAATTCTGGTACATAACAAACCGGATGTTCTGGCGAGAGTTGCCGGAACTCTGGGCGGCAAAGGGTATAACATTGACAGCCTTTGCGTGAACACGACCACGCAAAACGACATATCGAAAATCGTGATGACCACCTCGGGTTCTCAGACGACAATTACCCGAATCGAGAATCAGCTGCAAAGGCTGGTTGATGTGATTTCCGTCGATGATCTGACCAATGTTGAGTCTATCCATCGCGAAATGGTTCTGGTGAGGCTGAATCTGACAGCCGAAAATTCAGAAGCCGTGAAGAATGCTGTTGACACGAATAAATGGAAAGTAATAGTTTCGGGCGATACGTACGTTATTATTGAAATCACGGGGGACAAAAGGCAAGTTGATTTTTCGCTGGCGCGTCTGGAGCCGCTGGGAATAACGGACATAACTAGAACAGGACTGGTCGCGCTGACGCTGGAAGATTAACATAATTAAATACAACCATTACGAATAATCAAATAAATACAGGGGGTTTTATGGCAAAAATTAATTTTGGTGGCACGGTGGAAGATGTGGTGACTGCAGAAGAATTTACGGTTAAAAAAGCGCAGGAAGTCCTTAAAAATGAAGTGATCGCAGTGCTGGGTTACGGTGTTCAGGGGCCTGCGCAGGCTTTCAATATGAAAGACAACGGTGTCAATGTGATCATCGGGCAGTCTCCGGAAGACAAGCCATACTGGGAAAAAGCCATTTCCGACGGCTGGGTTCCCGGTCAGACACTATTTCCGATTGAAGAAGCAGTGGAGAAAGCAACGATTATTCAATACCTGGTATCAGACGCGGCGCAGATGATCCTGTGGCCGAAAGTCAAGGCCCATCTGAAAAAGGGAGATGCGCTATACTTCTCACACGGTTTCTCCATCGTTTACAAAGAACAGACCGGTGTTATTCCGCCTGATTTTGTAGATGTGATTATGGTCGCACCCAAGGGATCGGGCACCAGCGTACGCCGTAATTTTGTTGACGGCAGCGGCATCAACTCCAGCTTTGCCGTTCATCAGGACGCAACCGGCCGCGCGATGGAACGCACGCTTGCCCTTGGCATTGCCATCGGCTCGGGTTTCCTTTTCCCGACAACCTTCCAGATGGAAGTCTACAGCGACCTGACCGGAGAACGCGGCGTGCTGATGGGCGCGCTTGCAGGTATGATGGAAGCGCAGTACGCCGAACTCCGCAAGCATGGCCACACCCCGAGTGAAGCCTTCAATGAAACGGTTGAGGAATTAACCCAGAGCCTGATTCGACTTGTCGGTGAAAACGGCATGGACTGGATGTATGCCAACTGCTCGGCTACAGCACAGCGCGGCGCGCTCGACTGGCGCCACAAATTCCGTAAAGCAGTCGAACCGGTTTTCGCCGAACTTTATAACTCCGTCGCAACCGGAAAGGAAACCGAAGTGGTTCTGAGGGTGAACAGCGCGCCGGATTACAAGGAAAAATTGAACGCCGAGCTTAAGGAAATGCGCGAGTCCGAAATGTGGCAGGCTGGCGCGGCCGTGAGGGGACTGAGACCGGAAAAGCGCAAGAAATAATTGATCTGAGCAACGGTCTTTGCCTTGGCGGGGGCTGTTGCTCAATCCGAATTTGTCATTGCGAGCAGCCCCTCGGGCTGCGCGTGCCCCCTGACCAGGGGGTGGCAATCTAAATCCATGAGATTGCTTCGCTCCACTCGCAATGACTCGTTTATGGTTCTTAGGAGGAACGCCTAACACAACGTAGCGGTCTTCAAATGATATAAAAAGTATAGTCAGGAGAAAAATGATGAGAAGCGATCTCATGAAAAAGGGACTGGAGCGCGCGCCGCACCGTTCGCTCTTTAAAGCGATGGGCTACACGGATGAAGAAATTGCCAGGCCGCTCATTGGTGTTGTCAATTCCGCCAACGAAATCATCCCGGGACATATCCATCTGGACCTGATTACTGCGGATGTAAAAGCGGGAATACGCATGGCCGGGGGAACGCCCGTGGAATTTCCGGTAATCGGTGTGTGTGACGGCATCGCGATGAATCACGCGGGCATGAAATATTCGCTGGCCAGCCGCGAGCTGATTGCCGATTCCATTGAAATCATGGCGACGGCCCATCCGTTTGACGCGCTGGTGTTCATCCCCAACTGCGACAAGATTATTCCCGGCATGCTCATGGCAGCGCTCAGGCTCAATATTCCGTCCATTTTCATCAGCGGCGGACCGATGCTGGCGGGAAGACTCCAGGGCAAAGCCGTGGATCTCATCTCGGTATTTGAGGGCGTTGGCGCTGTGAAGGCCAAAAAAATGACGCCCTCCGAATTGCTGCAGCTGGAAGACTGTGCCTGCCCCGGCTGCGGATCCTGTTCCGGCATGTACACGGCCAATTCCATGAACTGCGTGACCGAAGCGCTGGGACTGGGGTTGCCCGGACACGGGACGATTCCGGCGGTTCTTGCCGCGCGGCATCGATTGGCGAAACAGGCGGGCATGAAAATTATGGACCTGCTTAAGAAAAACGTGAGGCCGCGTGATATTGCGACACTGGCCGCCTTCAAAAACGCCATGGCTGTCGATATGGCGCTGGGCTGCTCCACAAATACGGTCCTGCACATTCCGGCCATTGCCCATGAGGCCGGCATAAAACTGGATTTAGACCTGTTTAATAAAATCAGCGAGAAAACGCCGAATCTGTGCAAGCTCAGCCCTGCGGGGCATCACCACATCGAGGATCTGGATGCGGCAGGCGGTATTCAGGCGGTCATGAAAGTGATCAGCAAACTGGGCGTTATCAGTGAGAAAGCCATGACGGTAACCGGAAAGACCGTGGCGGCCAATTTAAAAACGGCCCGCGTGTTGAACGAGGACGTCATCCGTCCGCTTGACAACCCATACTCCAAACAGGGCGGCATTGCCATTTTGCGCGGCAATCTGGCTCCGGATGGCGCGGTGGTCAAACAATCCGCCGTGGCAGCGGCCATGCAGGTCAACGAAGGCAAGGCCCGTGTGTTTGATTCGGAAGACAAAGCCATTGCGGCAATCATGGGCGGGAAAATCAAGCCGGGAGATATCGTGGTTATCCGCTATGAAGGCCCGAAAGGCGGTCCGGGTATGCGGGAAATGCTCTCGCCGACTTCCGCCATTGTCGGGATGGGGCTTGATAAATCCGTGGCGCTTCTTACCGACGGACGTTTCAGCGGCGGCACACAGGGTGCGGCCATCGGACATATCTCGCCGGAAGCGGCGGAGGGCGGGCCCATTGCGCTTGTGAAGGAGGGCGATATCATAGCCATCGACATTCCCGCCAAGAAATTGACTCTGAAAGTTGACGATGCAGAGCTGGAGAAGCGCCGTAAATCGCTAAAAGCCTGGACTCCCGCCATTACAACGGGTTATCTGGCACGTTATGCAAAAATGGTTACATCGGCTTCAACAGGAGCGGTATTTAAAGATTAACGCGAAACAGCCCGGGTGAGTGGTTACGGCCTGCCGAGACCACTCCCTCGTGTTATACCAAGCCGCATGTAGTTGCCAATTTGAGAGTGGCAACTACCGGTAGGGAAGGAATAATTTTTTTTTGCGTTTCCTTGCGGAATGCGCATCCGGTCTTTGGCTAACTTTGTTGGCATCGTCGCGTGTCCCCTCATAGGGGGTCAGTTTCTTCAACGTATAACCTAAAGGTCACGCGTCAATAATACGCCTGCAGAGCCTCCTCCTTGCCGTCGCGTTATCCTTTGAATGCAACTTGGTATTAGATGATTTCTTTGATTTTGAGATCCAGCATCCAGAAAGCCAGCTCGATCCGGTTTAATATTTCAGAGCTCTTTTTTTGTGGAATGATTTGATCTTTTTGCTTGTTCCAGCTCCAGGCCAGCGGCTCATAAATGGTCCACTCCACATCTGCTCCGCTTGCATCCCGGTGCTCTTCTGTCTCGAAAAGAATGCTTTTTCCTTCTTCCGAATACAGCAGCGATTCGCTGGATAGAATCTCCATCCTCCAGCCTGAAGCGCTTTCAACGGTTTGATCATCAATAATTTTCAGAGCGTCTTTCATAAAGGTTCATATTGAATCAATTCTACAATTCTGATAACTAATTACGCAATCATAAAGCAGATGAGGCTAAATAAATCAATAAGCTTATAGCTGCTCAAAATCGTAATAGTGTATCCATGCGAAAATACATCAGTATAGTAATCTTTCTTGTTTTTATCTGGAATCTTGGCGGCTGCGCACTCCTCAAATTAAGGGAAGATGTCAGATTTTCTAGAGATTCCTGCTTGTTGTTCGGTGAAATCACCAGCGTTTCTCCCCATAAAAAACCCATTATTGTCGTCGCTTACCGTAATCAAAACGGTGCTGTAACGATTGCTGATTACGCTGTGTTGTCCGGTTCGGGAGAATATGAAATATTGGTCCAGGAAGGGAACTATGAAATTTTTGCCTTTGAAGACCAAAACGGTGATCTCTCTTACAACAGGAATGAGTGGGCGGGTTATTACGGAAAACCTGACAAGGTGACAACTCAGATGGGCGGTGTTGTCTTCGGACTGGACATTATTCTGAAGCCTGAAGCCGAACATCCGGGCCCTGTTTTTAACAGCGCCCTCAAGGCGTTTTCCGGCGGCAACAGAAAGCCTTCGACGTCAGCCGGCGCCGCAGCGAATCTCGAAGACCCGGTGTTTTCCGCAGAAAACGGACTGGCCGGTTTCTGGGCTCCGCTGGAATTTTTTAAAAAGACCGGCTGCAATGTTTTCTTTATAGAACCGTACGATTCCAAAAAGACTCCCATTCTTTTTGTTCATGGGGCAGCAGGCTCTCCGCAGGATTGGCTTTATTTTATTAAACACCTCGACCGCTCCCGTTATCAGCCCTGGATTTTCTATTACCCGTCCGGTGCCCGCCTGGATACAATAGCTTTTCTGCTCAGGACAAAGTTATATAGCCTTTACAGGAAATATCAATTCGAAACGTTGTATGTTGTGGCGCACAGTATGGGAGGGCTGGTAGCCCGTGCCGCTATGATCGAAAACGATAACTTCCAAAGTTCCCTGAAATTATTTATTTCCATTTCTACGCCATGGGGCGGAGAGCAGAGGGCTAAAACAGGTGTGGAACAATCACCTGCGGTTATCCCAAGCTGGAAAGATATGGAGCCGGACAGCGAATTCATCAAGTACGTTCTCGGCACAAAACTGGCTTCTTCCATACGTTACTATTTGTTTTTTGGGCACAAAGGGGGAGGGAGTCTGTTCCGGCAAAATAACGACAACACGGTTACGCTGGAAAGCATGCTGGATTTAAGAGCACAGGCCGACGCCCTGAAAGTTACCGGCCTTAATGAAGACCATGTAAGTATTCTTTCCAGTCCGGAAATGATGGCCCAGTTTCAATCGGTTCTGGCCAGTACTGAAGCCAACCTCGAAAAGACCTATGCACG
>PHBN01000055.1:0-3118 GCA_002840635.1 Deltaproteobacteria bacterium HGW-Deltaproteobacteria-1 | reverse complement strand
CTCCCGGGATCTTGTAAATAAAAACACCTTTGCTTTTTTTGGTTTGCCGGAAGGGGACTATGACGTAACAATAGAAGCCGACGGTTGCGAGACATTTTCAACAAAAGTTAAAACGACGCCAGGTGAATTTGTTCCTCCTCCGCCTTTCCGTCTTATTTTGAAATAAACAGATAAACCAATTTATTTCTTTTTATCCAAATCCCCATACAGTTTTTTGGCACAATCCGGACAAATGCTGTGGCTGAATTTTGCTTCGGAATGATCATGGATATAAGCTTCAATTTGCGTCCAGTATCCTTTATCGTCCCGTATTTTTTTACAGGAGGCGCAAATAGGCAACAGGCCGCTCAATTGGTTGACACTGGCCAAGGCATCTTCCAGTTCGGTGACCGTCTTATTCAAATTGTCGATAAGTGGATTCGTCAGTTTAATAAAAATGATCGTGCCCACAATGATGGCAAAGATTCCCAGAATTCCGGATATGGCTGCCGCTTTAATGAAAGGGGCGCGGACTTCGGACATGTCCAGCTTCGCGACAATTCCCCAGCCCAATCCCTGCACCGGTTCAAATGCGGCAAGCACAGGCACTCCTCGATAATCGAGACCTACACTAGTTCCGGATTGACCGGACAGGGCAAGGCGTGCTGGCTCTGCCAACGTTGATGCGAAAGGGACAGGCTTGAGTTGATAAATCTCATCATGACGATGGCTGAGAATGAAAACGATATTATCTTCCAGTCTTTCCGACAGAGTAAATTCACCGGTGTCGCCAAATCCTTTATAATGGAAATGCGCATCTATGATCTGGCTTAAAGTCGCCTCAGTTGGTCCCCCGGGAAAATTCGGGCTGTGAACACGATCAAACCGGGAAACGGCTTCAATCAACCGTGCCTGGCTGGTTACGATGTTGCGAAGAAATTCTTTCTGCTCGTTAAATGCCGTTTGATAAAGAATAGCGATGGAGATGGATCCAATAATCAGGCCAATAACAGCCATGATCGTTATGAGTAAAACCAATCTCTTACGCGGACTCATGGTATCCTCCGAAAACATGGGGCGGATGTTTTGTTCTTATTTCCTGGCCAGAAGAATCTGTCGCACGCGGTCCAGCTCCTGCTCGTTATCCACTTCGACCGAATCGTGGGGTGTGATAACACATTTGATTTTATATCCGTATTCCAGTGCGCGCAATTGTTCCAGGGCTTCCAGTTTTTCCAGTTTCCCTTCCGGCAGTTTTGTGAATGTGTCGAGAAAATCCCGGCGGTAAGCGTAAATGCCGTGGTGCTTGTAATAATCGGCTTTCAGATTTTTGTCACGCACATACGGAATAGTTGCCCTCGAAAAATAAAGGGAAAAATTCTGATGATCAAGAACCACCTTGACCGCATGAGGATGAGTAATCTCGGTGTCGAGGATGATTTTATAAATCAGGGTGGACATCTGAATGGCCTGATCTTTCAGGAGAGGCTCGATCACCTCATCGACCTGCACCGGTTCAAAAATCGGCTGATCCCCCTGAATATTGACGACAATATCGTCTGCGGAGAGATTAAGGGTTTTTACTGCTTCGGATATTCTGTCCGTGCCTGAGCGGTGTGTTTTTGCGGTCATAAAGGCATTACCGCCGAATTTTTTCACCAAGTCATAGATGCGCTGATCGTCGGTGGCCACGGCCACATAGGGCACGGCCTTTGCCTTGGCGACGCGTTCATAAACATGCTGAATCATGGGCTTGCCGCAAAGATCGGCCAGCGGCTTGCCGGGAAATCGGCTGGATTCATATCGTGAGGGGATGATGCAGACAATCTTTCTTTTCATATCGAAAGGTTCCTTAAGAAGGTTCTGTTTTTTTGGGCAGGGTGGTTCTTCACGGCCGCTCTGGTGAAGATTCCCTCTTCCCGGATCAGGTCATGAAGGCGGAAAATCGCCGATTCCTTAATTTCCTAAATGCGGGTCGTCCTGCTGCAGATAGTTGACGACATAATCCCGCACGGAATCTTCCAGCGGGGAAAAATTTACCGGGCACCCTGCCGTTTGTAGCTTGCCCATTTCCGCCTGCGTAAAGTACTGGTACTGATTGCGCAGTCCTTCCGGCATCTCGATGTATTCGATATTGGGCCCGACAGCCATGGCGACAAAAACCGCGTGGATCAGGTCATTCCAGGTGCGGGCTTTGCCCGTGCCGAGATTGAAAATGCCGTTGACGGAGGGATTCTGTAAAAGCCACCACATTGCATCGACGCAATCCTTTACATAGACAAAATCGCGCATCTGTCCCCCGTCTCCATATTCGGGAAGGTAGGATTTGAACAGCCTGACTTTGCCCGTTTGCTGGATCTGATGAAAGGCCTTGAAAATGACGCTGGTCATGTCGCCTTTGTGGTATTCATTCGGGCCGAAAACATTGAAAAACTTGATGCCGGCCATCTTGTTTTCCAGATTATGCCTCATGGCCCATACATCAAAAACCTGCTTGGAGTAACCGTACATGTTGATTGGCTTGAGATTTGGAATTTTAGCGTGATCGTCAGAGAAACCCTGCGTTCCGTTTCCATAGGTCGCTGCGGAGCTGGCATAGATAAAGCGGATAGCATGTTTCAGCGCCCATGCCGACATCGCCCGCGTGTAGGAGAAATTATTGGTCCAGAGAAAATCAGCATCGCGTTCTGTGGTTGAAGAACAGGCGCCCATGTGAATCAGGACGTCTACCTTGAAGGGCACGGCGTCTGCCGTCACCATTTTTAAAAAAGCGTCTCTGTGCAGATAATCCGCGTAGCGCAGGTTGACCAGGTTTTTCCATTTGTCAGTATTACCCAGCCGATCAACGATGATAATATCTTCCATTCCTTCCCGGTTGAGCTTCCAGACAAATGCGCTTCCGATA
This sequence comes from Deltaproteobacteria bacterium HGW-Deltaproteobacteria-1, assembly GCA_002840635.1. Lineage (GTDB taxonomy): Bacteria > Desulfobacterota > Syntrophia > Syntrophales > Smithellaceae > UBA8904. The sequence goes on along the minus strand of PHBN01000055.1, from coordinate 234 downwards.
AATCCCGCGCCGCCTGTAACGATAATCATATAAATCGCTCCTGAAATTTTTTTATCCGGTTCCCTAGTAATACTGAATAGGAATGCTGTCAATAAGGAATTGTTTTTACGGTTCAAACAAAAACCCCCTCAATCCATTGGAGACTTGAGGGGGGGTGCTATATTCACAGATCATGTTTTTTGCTGCAGCGGGTGTAAATCCATTACCTCTTTAAATACTGAACCGCTTTAGATC
>PHBN01000054.1 GCA_002840635.1 Deltaproteobacteria bacterium HGW-Deltaproteobacteria-1 | reverse complement strand
CGGTGAAGGTTTTATGGAAAACATGCCGGTTGTTTTTTCCGGATTCAATATCGGGTATGTGCATACGCTGGAACTTAACGAAGAGGGAGTTGTTTTGATCTATATCAAGATTCCTGACCGTCATGTGAAATGGATTCGATCTGACAGTTCTTTTGTTTTGTATCGTCCCCTGATCGGGTCATCCAGAATTATCGTCAATACGGAAAATTTGAAAAGCCCTCCGCTCGACCCGCAAAAGATCCCGGAAGTCCTCACGGTGAATGATATTAATGATGCTATTGCGAAAATTGAGCCGGTCCTGGACAGGGTTACGGAAATAGCTGAGAATATTCAAGTACTTACTCGCAATCTTTCCGATCCCAAAGGAGATTTTCATCGTGTGTTGGGCAATGCTGAAAAAATCACAGCCAATTTTGCATCCAAAAAATCGTTGGTGGAAATGGCTGTGTCCGATAAAGAAAGTGTTGAAGCCCTTAATGAATCACTGAAAAAACTAAAAGATATTACAAACAATATCGATCGCGTTCTTGTCAAAGTCGATAAGATGGCGGATAAAACAGACAGGGAAATTTACGGAGAGAACGGCGCCCTGCCGCAGATCAACATCATCCTCAAGGATCTTGTTGCCAAGTTGAAAAAACTGGATAAAACCGTTGATAATGTTAACAGCATCAGCACGGATGCGTCGCAAGGGATGAAAGATCTGCACATTCTGCGTTCCGATATTGATGACACAGTGAAATCAATTGATGATGTCGCAAAAAAACTTGACGCGATCATCGGGTCGAAAAAATCTCCGGAGTTTAGGGTTCCATGAAAAAAACAGTGCCAGTCCTGTTTGTATTACTAATATGCGCTTGCGGGTCGCTTACGTCGGTACCCGACTGGAAGGACAAAGCCGGCAGGTATCTGGAGGAATATACAACTAGTTTCCTGACAAACAGGGAACTTTCCACTGAGCCTCATTTTGTTAAAGCCACAAGAGAAATTGCGGCTGGAAATGATTTACGGCTTTTAGCCATTGCTTACCTGACGAAATATGCCCTGTATACTGCTTCGCTCGAGCGTTTTGACGACAGTGAGTTTCTCAAAATAGAACGGCTGGAACCTGATGCTGTCAATATGGCCTACTGCCGTTTTTTACAGGGTAATTTTGCAGACGTGGATGCAGGTGCGCTGCCGTCTCGCTACGCCGGTGTACTGAAAGCCGCAGCACTCAGGGATGCGGCACTCGCTGCCCATGAAATTTCCGCTATCGGCGATCCGTTGTCCCGGCTGGTAGCCGCGGGTGCCTGGGTAAACAATATGCCTTATGATGAAAAAATTTTACAGACAGCCATCGACACGGCCTCTGCCAACGGTTGGCGGCGGCCGCTCTGGGCCTATTTGGAAAAACTGCGTGCCTATTATCTTGAAATCGGTGATAAGAGCAAAGCAGAGGCTGTCAAGAACAGGCTTGAACTTTTGAAAATGGAAAAGGATAAAAAATGAATCGAGAAGAAATTTTAGAATTCCTGAACGCAAATCCCGGCTGCCATCTGGCTACGATGGAAGGTGATCAGCCGCGTGTGCGCGGGATGTTTATGTTCCGGGCAGAACAAGAAGGCATAATTTTTCACACCGGCGCCTTCAAGTCACTTTATTCCCAGCTGCGGAATAATAAAAATGTCGAAGTATGCTTCAACAGTCCGGAGAAACAGGTGAGGATTGCCGGTGTTGCTGAAGTGTTAAGTGATGAGGGTTTGAAAAAAGAAATCCTCGAAGCCAGGTCCTGGTTAAAACCATTGATGGGACAGCAGGGTGAAGATGCGCTGATCGTGTTTCGGGTAACCGGCTGCAGGGTTTCCGTGTGGACAATGGAAACTAACCTGGAGCGGACAACCTACGTGAATTTTTAGGAGGTCATCATGAAAGCAACCCGGCAGTTGAAGGACGAGCATGTAGGTGTCCTGTTAATGCTTCGTATTTTAGGTGAAGTCAGCCGGCAGTTGCAAGCCGAAGGCCATATGGAGAATGAACATTTTGAAAGCATCCTGGAATTCCTCAAAGTCTTTGTTGATAAATGCCATCATGGAAAAGAGGAAGAACTTTTATTTCCAGCCTTGACGCATGTCGGCATTCCCCAGGACGGGCCGATTGCCGTTATGCTTTTTGAACACGAAATGGGACGAAAATATATCCGTGTGATAACGGACGCCTTTGAGCGCTACAAACTGAAGGATGCATCGGCAGCTTCAACGATCGCGCAAAATGTCAGCGATTATATCGAGCTTCTTACCGATCACATTGATAAAGAAAATAATATTCTTTTTGCCATGGCCGATGATCGGCTGACGGAAAAAACCCAGGAAGAGTTGTTTGAGGGTTTTGAGAAAATTGAAACCGCCCGAATCGGTACGGGTAAGCATCAGGAGTTTCATGATTTGCTGCATCGTTTGAGCGATATTTATTTAAAGGGGAAATAGCGCAGCATGAAAAAATAAGGCATCAGGGCAAATGCCTATCGCACAGCGTCACCTGGCACTATGGCCGCATTCAGGGGGAGAATTCTAACCTCTTTGCAGAAGGGTATGGTCCGCATTGTGAATATAGACCGGTGTTGCTCAGCTTTGCGGCAGAATTCATCGAATTTCACCATGGGGAGAAACGACATGCCGTCCTTAATAGGTTTGAAGAAGTTGTCCATGTGAATAGGGACCACGAGTTTTGCCCGGGTTTTCAACGCTACATTTTCCAGATATTGATCGGTATCTCCTCTCCCGCTGATGCCCTGAAGCAGAACATCCACAGAGATTCCGTCATACATGTCCGGCTTGAAGCCGGCACTTCCATGGTGGAGAATCGTTCCGGTCGGATGGGCGATCAGCAACGCAAAAACACCGCCCAGACGATATTTTCTTGCAGCTGCCGGAGGGACAAGGGGTTTGTCGATGGTTCCGGGAAAGGGTACGCGGCCCAGCACGGCGGGTCCGTGAACACTTTCAATGAATCTTACGGTAAAGTCTCCAAACGTCATGGTTTGCCCCGGCTTCACAGCGATTAATTTGCTTTCCTCAAGGCCTGCGCCCCTGCCCACGTTCACGGTGCTTTCCGTGCCGATGAGCGGCGCACCCGCCTCGATAGCAAAATACGGAGCGTCCGCGGTATGGTCAAAATGGCTGTGGCTTACGATGACGGCGGTGATCTTTTCCCTGCCGAGTTTCTCTACCCATTTTCGAACCAGTGCGCGGTCAGGCTTCAGCGGCAATCGAAGCGCGACTGCGCTCATGCTGAATCTGCTTACATCTCATAATTCTTTTTCATGTCGCTGTCTCAGCCCGAAAATTTACCTGCCGCTTTTAATTTTTTAATTTCCTCCTCTTCAAGGACTTTGAATGCTATTTTGCCGACGAGGGTTTTCGGCAGTTCATTAACAAACTCCACCTCTCTCGGGCAGCTCCACTTTATCAGGTCTTTCTGGGCGTGGTTAATCAGCTCTTTTTCCATTTCCGGACAGGCTTTCGAAGGGTCTTTGAGAACGACGAAAGCCTTTACCTTTTCCACCTGCTGAATATCCGGCACTCCGATGACACAAACTTCGGACACGGCGGGGTGAGTGTAGAGCTGATCTTCGACCTGTGCCGGATATACATTCATTCCGGAAGATTTGATCATTCGTTTTTCTCTCAATTTAAAATAGAAGAACCCGTCTTGATCCATATAACCGATATCTCCGGTATGTAGCCATGACCTTCCGTCCGCATGTTTTTTTATGGTCTTAGCCGTCTCCTCAGGTTCGTCGAGATACCCCATCATGACAGCCGGACCTTCAACGCAGATTTCTCCTTCCTCCCCGGGCGCGGATTCCTCAATCGTACCTTTTTTAACGATCTTTGCGCGCATATCAGGGAAAGGCACACCGATGCTGTTTTCACGATATTCATTCAGCGGCATCGCCATAATTGCGGTTACCGCTTCGGTCAATCCGTAGCCTTCGAGAAGTTTCACTTTCCCGCCTCTTGCCTTGACAATATTTTCAAATTCCTGCTTGACCTTCTTTGGAAGTGTATCCGCTCCGCTGAAAGCGGCTTTGAAACAATCAAGATTCGCTTTCCTGAAATTTTCATTTTTATTCAAAGCGGCATAGAGCGTCGGGGGGCCGATCAGATAATGGGGCTCTTTCTTTTTAATCAGCTTCGCAACATTGTTCGGTTCAAATATCGGAACCATGATGCATCTCCCGCCTGCCATCAAAACGGCGTTTATGCATACCCCGAGTCCGAATCCGTGGAATATAGGTAGCACGGCCAGCATCTTTGGATACCTTCTGTCGATGCCACCCCATTGAGCGACCATTTGCCCTTCTGCTATAAAGTTGTAGTTGGAAAGCATGATCCCTTTCGGTTTGCCGGTCGTTCCGCCGCTGTAAAGGATTACGGCCAGTTCTTCCGTTTTGACATCGAGCTGCGGATGCTCAGGATAATTCGTTTTCATCATGGTTGACATTAAAATCACTTTATCCGTGTTCGTAACTTTCGGATTCTTCCTGCCCTGCTTGAGCCAGTAAAGCACACTCAGAAGGGCCGGGAGATAGTCGGGTATCTTGGCGATAATCAGTTTTTCAAAACCGGTTTTGTTCTGCACGGCAATAAGTTTATCATAAAAAATATCGATGGTGAGGACCATACGGCTTTTACTTTTTGTCACGTAAAATTCAATTTCGCTCTGGGTCGACAACGGGTGGATCATGCTTGCGATGACCCCGATTTTATTCGCGGCATAAAAGGCGATAACCCCCTGGGGGGATGTGGGCATCGATATGGTGATCGTATCGCCTTTTCTCAATCCGATTGCGTAAAGCGCTTTGGCGAATTGCTCAATATCCGCTATGAAATTTTTGTAAGTCCTGCAGGTTCCCATGAAATCGTATGCGATCTCATCCGGATATTGGTCTGCAGTCCTTCTTACGCATTCATACATGCTGATTTTCGGATAATCGATGCTCACCGGCACATAATCGTAAAACTTCAACCATGGTTTGCTTTCTGATAATGACATATCTTCACCTCGGCTTTCAATAATTCGATCACTACGCATATGATACAACAGTCAAACCAAGAATGCATACAAGTTTCTTCATTGGGTATTTTCCATCCGTATTTTCTTGCAATATTTTGTTTTCTCAATATAAATATAGCTCACAATAGCATCAATTTCAGATTACATGAAATGGAGAAGATGATCCATGGAGCATCCATTTTCCAAAATGACCAGAAGGCAGCTGCTGCGAACGGCTGCTGCATCCGCTTTGTTAATGGAAATACCGAATGTCAGCGGTTGTTCATCGCTTCCCAAGTATCAACCATCAGGTGTCGACAAAGGCAAATCACTGTATGTCATCCACAGTGATGTTGTTGATGTTGTCCATGGCGTAATTCTTCATGACCGGACGATTGCCGTCCGGGACGGTTATATTGAAGCAATGTATGACCAGATCCCCTCTCCCCGGGAGGGCGATTTGATTCTGGATTTAAAAAATAAGTTCGTTATCCCCGGTCTAATTGACGCGCATTGCCATGCAACCATGCCCGGTGAATCAGCGTTTAATCCTTCGGGCATTTTGACAACGATGAATCAACTGAAAAGAAATTATGTTCAGCAGATCAAACATGGCGTAACCACCGTCCGCGACATGGGCGCGATGCCGAAAGTACTGCATGACTTTATCGCTCAAATCGAAAAAGGTGAACTCACCGGTCCGCGCGTTGTTTACTGCAATTCCTTCACTAATGTATACCGCGGTCATCCTTCCATTGATCCCGCGGACGTCAGTATTTTTCTGCCGATGGGGGCGCCGTTGACCGGCGATATGAATTTATGGTTCAAAGACACCAAAGAACTGGCAGAAAAGATGCGTGAAAACAGCTCCCGGGGCGCAACGTTTATTAAGTTGACCATGGACAAAAAATCCTGCCTGGCCGGGAAATCCGAGATTCCTGTGTATGCGGACGAACACTTAAATATGATATTTGACTTCGCGCAAAAAAACAATCTGGCGACCTCCGGGCATGTGCATACGAAATTCGGGTTTGACCGCGCCCTGCAATATGGCATCGGCTCGATGGAACATTCGATTGCCGACGCGGTGCTGACCGAAAAGGAAGTGGCCGCCATGGCTAAAAAGAAGATCGCCATTGTTCCAACCGTGATTATCGGGCAGATGCTTGCCGCACCGGAAGCATACGATGAACTGCCCCCAAAATACCGCACCGATTTCATTGACCGTGAAATGAGAATCCGGCGCGAATACATCAACTCTTTATTGGAAGATTACACGGAAAAATCCATTCATGAACGTAATATCGCATATCTGAAAACCTATCGAAAATACGGTTTGGATAACTTGTACCAAAAAGGTAAGTATATGGCCAATCCGGAAATATACTTCAATATCCTGCTGGTCGGCCCCCGAAATTTAATGGCCATGAAAGATCAAGGCATTTTAATTGGCTGCGGCACGGACGCCGGAGTTCCTTTGTCTTATCACGGTACATTGTGGCGTGAAATGGAGATGCTTGGACGTATCGGATTTTCCAACTCCGAAATCCTCCAATGCTCCACGATCAACAACGCGAAAATCATCGGAATGGCTGATAAGATCGGCTCTGTGGAGGTCGGGAAATACGCAGATCTGACGATTCTGCAGGAAAATCCGTTGAAAAATATCGAGACGTGCCGCAATCCGAAGTTGGTCATCAAAAACGGTGAGATTTATGATTTAGGCAAAATTAAATTTAACGTGTAACAACATCGCATGACGTTTTCTTCCCTGTGCCGGAAAGAGGACCTATCCTGCGGTAGATGTAATACGTTGATGGATTAAAAAAGGACATGTTCTCTTCTTTCCGCACCTGAAAAAAAGAGAACACATCCCTGTGTTTGATTATTCTTTACAGCTTACGATTTTGCCGCTGCGGGAACCTTCATTCCCAATGTTTCCATTGCTTTTACGGCCTTTTCCTTTACGGCCTTCGCTGAAGAGATCGCATCGGGCATATTGCCTGATTTGAAACTTTCCTGTGCCTTGGTCCAGTCCTCTTTAGCGGATGCAAGTTCAGTTTTTACCTCTGCGAATTTTTCCGCAGTCAAATCTCCGGGGAGCTTTTTCGATTTTGAAAGGATGTCCACGCGGCTCTGAAGGGCCGACATCATCTTGGGCAGCCCCTGGCTCAGATCCTTCCACTGTTTTGTCAGGTCAACCTTGTCAATCACGGCATCTTTTTTGGCCTTTGCCGCCGCCACGACCTCATTTACCTTGGTGACAAGTCCCTGTGCTTCAGTCAGTGCGGCCTTGTAATCACCCTTGTCCAGTTTTTCTTTGGCTGATGCCAGCGCGGTTTCCAGAGAGGCTACTTCATCCGGAGCGATTTTTCCGATTTCCGTCTTGGCTGCACTGATTGCTTCCGTCGCCGTGTTCACGGCCAGTTCGGCCGCACTCTTGTCTGCTTTGCCGCAGGCGGTAATTATAAATACGGCAACTATCAGGATGGCTCCTATACACAAAAGATTTTTTTTCATAATGAATCCTTTCCTGTTGAAGTTATTGATTCTTGTAATAATCGATATTCCGATAGCTGCAATCAGGGAATATGCAGTTTCTGTCCGATTTTAATCATATCAGGGTTTTTAAGAACATCCCGGTTGGCCTCGAAGATCTGTTTATAAAGATTGCCGTCGCCGTAGTACTTCTCTGCTATTTTCCAGAGAGTGTCGCCTTTCTTTACTTCGTGGTATTGTTTGACATCATATGGATCCTGTTCCTCTGTTTTCTTGACTTCATCTTCAGCCATGTCATGCACCTCCCTCGTTTCCTGTTTAATCAAGTCTCATTTTTCCTGAGAAAATACATACAGCTTGATAATGCAGTGCTGTTTTCTTCTCAGCTGCAACTTATAAAAAACAAGCCCGATGCGCTCAGGGTCGAATCAACCACCTCGCAGCCAGCTGTCAAGGTATGAAATGAACATCAGCATATTGCAGCAAGCTACGGAGAATGAACGCTCGTCCCGCGCAAGCGGAATCACACTTACAGATCGCCGGAGTTAAAAGTATTACATGCTCCGAGATTGCCCTGCTCCAATCCCTTTTTGAACCATCTGACGCGCTGGGTCGAGCTTCCGTGGGTGAAGCCGTCGGGAACAACGTAACCCTGCGTTCTTTTCTGGATGCGGTCATCGCCGACCGCGCTTGCTGCATTCAGACCCTCTTCAATGTCACCCGCTTCCAATATATTTCGTTTTTTCTGGGTCTGGTAAGCCCACATGCCGGCCAGGCAGTCTGCCTGTAATTCCAGCATCACATTTAATTTGTTTCTGTCGGTTTGGCCGGTGCGCGCCTGCATCGCATTTACTTTTTGAATGATTCCCAACTGTGTCTGCACGTGGTGACCTATTTCATGAGCAATCACATATGCCTGCGCGAAATCGCCGGACGCGCCAAACCGGGAGTGAAGGTCTTCGAAGAAAGCAAGATCGAGGTACACCTTGTGGTCGGCCGGACAATAAAACGGCCCAACCGCCGCGTCAGCCATGCCGCAGGCAGATTCGACAGCGCCGGAGAAAAGAACCAGTTTTGGCTCTTCATACGTCCGTCCCGCGTTTTGAAATGTTTCTTTCCATACGTCTTCGGTTTCGGCCAGAACAACGGCCACAAAATTGCGCATGTCATCATTGGCGGGGGGAGATGCTGTCTGCTCTGTGGGCACGGAGGAGGTTTGCGTGCTCTGTCCGACGACCTGCAAAAGGGCAGTTGGATCGACACCGAGGAACATGCTGATGACTACAACCGCCACAAGACCGAGGCCGCCTATACCGCCAACCTTAGCACCGCGAGAGATCCCTCTACGGTCTTCAACATTGTCGCTTTGCCGTTCACCTCGCCAGCGCATGGAAAGCTCCTTTTAAAAACACATCAGCTTGGATAGTTCTTCGAATCAATAAGGGAGTAATTTTTATATATTACAAATATAGGAATTACCCTTGGGACTGTCAAGATAAATTAAGATAGGGGATTTGCACGGTATTCCCCTGCGGTTTGCACGATGCATGAACTTGCATGGCAATGTTATTTATTTGTATACCGATTTTTTGATATTCAATAATGACAGTTTTAAACAAGCTGTCTGCAACATCCGGGAAATCCAAAGAAAGATGTCAGTCCTTGTTTTCTGTTTTCAAATCAGCCGTCATCTCCTGTTTCTTTAGCATAATCAGAACAGCCGAGATCGCACCTTCGGTCATGCCCGGAATACGCCCCATCTGGCCGATGGTGGCAGGTGCGATGCGGGTAAGCTTGGCCTTAAGTTCATTGGAAAGGCCCGGAACCTCTGAATAGTCGAAATCCGGAGGGATCTTCTTTTTCTCCTGGTCTTTTAATTTTTTTGTCGCTTCGAACTGGCGCTTGATATAACCCTCGTACTTGGTTTCGATTTCTATCTGTTTTTTGACAAACGGATCAGGTTCGGATTCCCATCCGGGAAAACCGTTCAAATCATCGTAAGCAATTTCGTGCCTTTTCAGAAGGCTGTACAGATTCGTCGCCTGGGTAATCGGCGGCGAAGACAAGGCGTTGAGCTTTTCATTGATTTCTGCCGAGGGTTTGACCGACGATGCCTTGAGATGCCGGATGCCCTGGTCGATTTTCTTCATTTGATCCTGAAGATCCAGATAATACGAACGGTCGATTAAACCCAGTTCACAGCCCCTGCCCATCAGGCGGATCACGGCGTTATCTTCCCTCAGAATCAGGCGATATTCGGCGCGCGAGGTAAACATCCGGTAGGGTTCGTCCACGCCCCGAGTGATCAGGTCATCGATCATTACCGCCATGTATGCTTCAGAACGATCCAATACAAAAGGCTGGCCTCCCTGCAGGGCGCGGGCGGCATTGATTCCGGCCCAGAGCCCCTGTGCTGCCGCTTCTTCATAACCGGACGTTCCGTTGATCTGACCGGCCAGATACAGGCCGGACACCAATTTTGTTTCCAGCGTCAGCTTGAGCTGGCTGGGCTGCACAAAATCATATTCGATGGCGTATGCAGGCCGCATGATTTCGGCCTGTTCCAAACCCCTGACACTGTGGACAATCTGATATTGCAATTCCAGAGGCAGGGAGTTGCCAAGACCCTTGGCGTAAACTTCCTGGGTTTCGAGGCCCTCATGTTCCAGGACCACAGGATGGCTTGGACGATCGCCGAAGCGCATGACTTTGTCTTCAAGAGATGGACAGTAGCGTGCGCCGACTCCTTTAATGACACCGGAATAAAGCGGTGAATGCGCAATGTTGTTACGGATCACACGGTGCGTTTCTGCTGATGTCGCTGTAAAGTAGGAAGGCAGGCGTTCCGGCCGCAAACTGCTGGTGGCAAAGGAAAAAGGTTGCGGTGCCGGGTCGCTGTCCTGGCGCTCCAGGCAGGAAAAATCAATGGACGAGGCGCGAAGCCTGGGCGGTGTTCCGGTTTTCATCCGTCCCATTTCAAAGCCGAGGGTTTTGAGATGGCTGGCAAGGCCCTTCGATGCCAGTTCCCCCGCACGGCCCGACGGTGTTTGCGATGTGCCGATATGCACCAGTCCGTTGAGAAACGTCCCTGTGGTGATGATGACTTTTTTTGCTTCGTAGAAATAGCCGCTGCTGTCCCTTGCGCCTATGACGGTGCCGTCTTCGATGACAAGGTTTTCCACCATGGCCTGGCGCAGGTGAAGATTTTGCTGATTTTCCAGGGTGGCTTTCATGGTCAGGCGATAGAGCTGTTTGTCGCATTGCATTCTCGTGGATTGGACCGCCGGTTGGAAAAACAATAAACGATATTACGATCTGAAAAGTTACTGGCGCAACCTGTTCGGCTGCACCGTCCACAAGCTTCAGATCGACGCGGGCTTTACCTGTCCCAACCGTGACGGGCATGTGGCCACAGGCGGCTGCATTTACTGCGACGGCTGCGGCTCGAAACTGCGTCAACAGGGGCCGTTGCCCTCAGTAACCGATCAGATTCTTTACGGCAAAAAATATTATTCACCGTCCGCCTCCAAATTTGTCGCTTATTTCCAGACCTTTACCAATACTTATGCGCCGGTGGAAACGTTAAAGGCGCTTTATGATGAAGCATTGGCACGGGAGGATGTGATCGGCCTGTCCATCGGCACAAGGCCGGACTGCCTCCCGCCCGAAGTCATCGACCTGCTGGCAGGCTATGTGCAAAAATATCATGTTTGGGTTGAACTTGGACTGCAATCGGTCCACGACAGAACCTTGAAAACCATCAACCGGGGCCATACCTATCAGCAGTTTCTGGAAGCGGTCAACAACCTGTCCGGCAGAGGTTTGAACATTTGTGTACACATTATTATGGGCCTGCCGGGCGAAAGTGACAAAGATGTATTAGTGACCGCAAAAACCCTGGCCGCCCTGCCGGTGAACGGTATTAAAATACACTCTCTCCTGGCTTTGGACGGAACATTGATGGGCCAGATGTACAGGGAAGGTTCCATTCAGATGATAACAAAGGAACAATACGTTTCGCTGACCGCGGATGTCCTCGAACTCCTGCCGCCGGATATCGTTATACAGCGCCTGACTGCCGACGGATACCGCGATATCTTCCTTGCCCCCGTCTGGGCGGCCAACAAGCTGGATGTACTGAATGCCATTAATAAAGAATTGGAAAGGCGGGATAGTTATCAGGGTATGCGCTATAAGTAAAAACGCGAATTCGGGAAGGCAAACGCTTCGATGGGCTCAGTGTCCAGACAAACAGGTTCAGGGACCGACAAATAATTGAGAATGTAGCTGAAAATTGAGCGGGTAGCTGAGCTTGTCGAAGCTCCCGCTGGTTGCGCCGTGCTATATTGAACCCGCAAAGAAACAAAGGATAAAAAATAAGTATTGGAAGTTAAGCATGAATATTGCTAAACACTTTACAGATATTTCGGTTTCAAGAGAGAATAAATGATTGCAATTATTGATTACAATGCCGGAAATATTACGAGTGTAGCGCGGGCTCTGCACAGCATAGGGCAGGAATATGTCATTACAGATGATACAAAATTGCTCGATTCGGCTACGCATGTCATTTTTCCGGGTGTGGGTGCGGCCGGTGAGGCGATGGCTTACCTGAAGCAGAAAAACCTGCATACATGGCTGAAAACCTGCTTTCAGGGAGGAAAGCCGATTTTGGGCATTTGTCTGGGCACTCAAATTATCCTTGATCACTCCGAAGAAAACGATACCGATTGCATCGGTCTGGTTGCAGGTTCGACCAGACGTTTTCCCGATCTTCTGGAAGATGCCGGCCGGACACTCAAAATACCGCACATGGGCTGGAACGGCGTGAAATTCAAACGCCCGCATCCGGTGTTTGTCGATGTTCCAAAAGAAGCGGAGTTTTATTTTGTGCACTCCTACTATCCTTCACCTTCCGATGACGCGGCGGTTTTAGGCACAACGGATTATGGCATGACCTTTTGTTCTGTTCTGGCAGTCAAGAATCTGGTCGCTATGCAGTTCCACCCGGAGAAAAGCGGCAGACCCGGTTTGCAGATTCTGAAGAATTTCTGCGCCTGGGAGGGAAAATGACCAATAATACCTTCCTGTATAATGAAGGATATCGATTCCGACGGCCTCAAAAAATGCGCCAGAGGCAAGGCGCACAAATACCGAGGAATGAGGCATACTTTTACGTATGCCGCAGTGACGAGGGATGTGGTGCAACGCAGCATATGGACATTTTGCGAGGTTGTCATGATCTCTAAACGAATTATTCCCTGCCTGGACGTGCGCGATGGCAAACTGACCAAAGGCATTAAATTTAAAGGCAATATCGATATCGGTGATCCGGTAGAAGTTGCCCGCGAGTACTACGAACAGGGAGCGGATGAAATTGTTTTCTATGACATTACTGCTTCCTCCGATAAACGCGACATTATGATCGATGTGGTAAGGCGTGTGGCGGAAACCATTTTTATTCCTTTTTCTGTGGGAGGCGGCATTCGCAATCTCGACGATATGCGCAAAGTCATTCTGGCCGGAGCGGAGAAAGTCAGCGTCAACTCCTCGGCTGTGCTCGATCCAAAAATCATTTCACAAGGTGCGAAAGCCTTTGGCAGTCAGTGTGTCGTATTGGGCATGGATGTAAAAAAGGGAGACATAGGAAAGCAAACCCCATCCGGTTATGAAATAGTGATTGAAGGCGGCAGAAGATTTACCGGCATCGATGCGCTGTGGTGGGCAAAAGAGGCTGAAAGGCTGGGTGCGGGAGAAATTTGCCTCAATTCCAGGCTATGAGCTTGATTTAACAGCTCTTATTTCAGAGAATGTTCACATTCCGGTTATCGCCTCCGGAGGTGCGGGGAAGCCCGGACATCTGGCAGACGTCCTGACAAAAGGGAAAGCTGACGCCGCGCTGATTGCCTCGATGGTGCATTACCGCACCTACACTATCAGGGAAATTAAAACATACCTGCGCGGACAGGGTATCCAGACGCGGATGCTCTGGTAGGCAGTCAATTATTATACTTGACGAAAATCGATTTGTATTCTTAATATCCAATGATTAAATTACATCATATTTCTTCAAGCCATTAAAGGGATGCATTTTTATTAATTCAGGAGGCGTATTAAAAGTGGATGCAAAAAGATATGAATTAAATGTCCAGCTGGCGCAAATGCTCAAAGGCGGCGTCATCATGGATGTGACCAATGTGGAACAGGCTAAAATCGCAGAAGAAGCGGGCGCTGTCGCCGTGATGGCGCTGGAGCGGGTGCCTTCGGATATTCGTAAAGATGGTGGAGTGGCCAGAATGTCTGACCCGGGAATGATCGCCGAAATCAAGAAAGCAGTTTCCATTCCGGTGATGGCTAAAGCCAGAATCGGTCATTTTGTGGAAGCTCAGCTGTTGGAAGCCCTGCGCATAGACTACATTGATGAAAGCGAAGTCCTGACTCCGGCTGATGAAGAATGCCATATCGATAAGACCAAATTCTCTATTCCCTTTGTTTGCGGAGCGCGCAACCTGGGCGAGGCCCTGCGCAGAATTGCTGAAGGCGCAGCCATGATTCGCACCAAGGGTGAAGCGGGCACAGGAAATGTCGTTGAGGCTGTCCGTCACATGAGGACCATGAACCGGGAAATCCGCCAGCTGGCGCAAATGCCGGTTGAAGAAGTGACGGGATTTGCCAAAACCAACGGTCTGCCGTATGAACTGGCTCTCAAAGTTAAAGAACTGGGACGCCTGCCGGTGGTCAATTTTGCCGCGGGTGGTCTCGCTACCCCGGCTGATGCTGCTCTCATGATGCAGCTGGGCTGCGACGGCGTTTTTGTCGGTTCCGGCATTCGTCGATGGGACTGGGCGAGGCCATGCCGGGCCTGGAAATCGGGCAGATTCCGCCGGAGCAGATTCTGGCAAAGCGGGGATGGTAATCTTTGATATGTCTGTGCATTTAGTGAAACATACACCGGGCGTTATCGGTGTTCTTGATTTACAGGGCGGTGTCCACGAGCATCTGGAGCATCTGGAACGACTGGGCATTCCCTATGCAAGAGTCAAACAGCCGGAGGATTTTGCAGACCTTGCGGGTCTGATCATTCCTGGCGGTGAAAGTACCTGCCTGGCGCGCCTTCTTGAGATTTTTGAATTGAAAGAGGTCGTCCTGCAGCATTACCTCAGAGGAATGAAAATCTGGGGTACCTGTGCAGGCGCAATACTGCTAGCCGATAAAGTGGTTGACGACAAACCCTGTTTGGGGCTGATCGATATGGAAATCGAGCGCAACAGTTTCGGCAGCCAGCTTGACAGCTTTCAAAGCGAAGCCATCATAAAAGCCGTATCCACTGAACCGATTCCTTTAACGTTTATCCGCGCGCCAAAAATTCTTCGGGTGGGGAAAGACGTTAATGTTTTGCTCAGAATTGACGATTATATAGCCGCGGCGGAAAGCGACGGAATTGTGGTGACCGTTTTTCACCCTGAATTGACCGGTTGCCTGGCACTTCATCGCTATTTTGCTTTAAAGTGCGGATTGAGCCCGGCAGCGGAAAACCCTTCAGACGTCAATCGAGGCTGGGAAAATGTAAGCTGGATGAAACTTGCCCGCATTGCCTCATAATACTATTTTACTTGTCTGAATACGTCATGTCCTTTATTCCCATTATTGAAAATACTTTTTTTGCCAACGGTCGCTACTGGGGCGGGCTCAATTCATCACTTTACCGGAGTGGTTCTTTCTGGGCAATGAAGACGGGCATAGAATCCGCCGATCTCAACATGGTTTGGAGCGAAAAGCCGCTGATTCAGGACGACCTCAGATCGATTGAGGAAATTAAAATTAATTTTCAGCAGTCCGGCCTGCCGTTCTGGTGCTGGGTATTTCCCCGGGGCCGGTCACTGGCAACCAGCGATATTTTTCAGGCAGCAGGATTTACGTTCATAAACAGCATTCCATGCATGCTTGCCGATTTGAGCCGTTCGGTACCTGACATCAAAGAACAAGGTCTGCGGATCGTGCAGGTTCAAAACGAGGAAACATTGATCCTATGGGAGCAGGTTTCATTTTCGGGATTTGATTTTCCGCCGGAGACACGGCATCAGTACCATGATTTTGTGGGAACATTTAATCTAACAGCCGGTTCGCCTCAGAAATTTTTTCTGGCTTATTTCAACGAACAGCCTGTGGCGACATCCCTGCTGTTTCTGCATGAGAATGCCGCCGGCATTTATTTTGTTACCACGTTGGCCGAATTCAGGCAAAAAGGAATCGGCCGTGCTGTCACACAATCGACCATGAGAGCCGCGAGGCTCGCAGGAGCTCAATATGCCACGCTTCAATCCTCGCCCGATGGTTTGCATGTATACCGGCAGGCGGGTTTTGAGGAATACTGCCGGGTGGACGTGTATGGTCCTGATGGTGTGTGCCGTCATGATAATTAATGAATTTAAAGGTTTCAGAAAATAATTATCATGGATGGAATTAATAATTCCTGTTATCATATAAAATAAGTGGAGGAAGCATAATGGACAAAATTTCGTACATCAAGTGGGAACCGAAATACAGCGTCGGCGTGGAAATTCTTGACGAGCAGCATCGCAAGCTATTTGATATCGTGAATGATCTCATCGATGAAATTGAAATGGGTTCAAAGAATTTGCTGCCGGTCATTGGTGACCTTGTCGCATACATATCGGTCCATTTCAAGCAGGAAAGCATCGTCATGATGGAGTCGAATTATCCCGGTTTCATGAAACACAGCCGGGAACATCGGGACTTCACAGAAAAAGTCCAGGCTTTTCTTCAAAAATATGAACAGGGCGATGCTGAGCTCGGACTGAAAATGATCGTGTTTCTAAAAGAATGGATTTTTAACCATACCACAAGACTGGATATTGAATATGCGCACCACCTGAAGGACAATGCTGACAAGCTGAAGACGCCACAGGAATGAAACAAATCGAGTCATTCCCCGCTTTTTTCAAAAAGCATATGGGGATTCAATATCTGTTTTGAAAAGGGCCCTCACGTTTGGCTTTTGCTCTTTTGAACAAGCGCTTTAATATTTTCCGTACAACCCAGATAAAGAATATTCCAATGAGAACCAGGCCCAGGATCGGAACAAAAACAGCCAGCAGGGCGACGACAACGGAACCGGTCAGCTCCATAGTGGAAAAGATCGGATTGGCTGTTCCGGCCGTTGCAAGGGATGATTTTGCGCGCACGGCAACCGTTGACGCCTGAACCAGTCCCGCTATTCCGCCCCCGGCAATCAGGGCCGTGGTCCATTTCAGAAATGGCGAAATATCTGTGATCATCGCGGCAGTGGTTACCGTTCCGGCAATGACCGCTGCGGGACTCGCGATGGTGTCCAGCACATGATCAAGCAAGGGAATATAATAACCGACGATTTCAATAATCGTTGCCGTGGCAAAGGCCATGGTTGCGTAAGCACTGCCTATCCAGGCAAAATCATCAGGTAGGGAAAGATGTCCGGACAGTGCCGCGAGATTCAAAATCAGCAAAGGGACAAATACCCTGAAACCGCAAGCCGCTGCCAGCCCTATGCCAATTGCCACCGGGAAAATAGTTTCCATACCGTTTCTACCTTCCGTTGGTGAAACACTTACGCGAAATATGTTATCAGATAATCTCTCTAAATCAATAACCGTTTTTTTTGTCCCTAAGAATACTGTTTATATATCCATATTGGATATGCAGGTGTCTGTTTGAAAGGTGTTTGGAAGCTTGCGGAAAAAGCGCTGTTGGAGTAAAGAATAATATCTTTTTAACAAGGAAGGCTCATCTATGAAAAAGACAACACCAACGCTTGCGGCTGAGCGGCAATACGTTATCGAAAAAGAAAAATTTGTTCCCGTGTCGCAGTATTTTGGCGAGGATACCTTTAATCACAATGTCATCAAAGAAAAGCTTTCCAAGGATGTCTATAAAAAATTGATGGATGCGATCAACGAGGATAAAACGCTTGATGACGAAACGGCCAATGTTGTTGCCCATGCCATGAAGGAATGGG